>SABI01000037.1 GCA_009929055.1 Spirochaetia bacterium
GAGCAGCAGTTGGGCCACCGCCAGAGTATCTTTCTGGCAATAAGTGACGATGCGTGGCAAATCCTTGTCTTTCCAGTATGTGTCGCCCACCATGCTGCCGTCCAGATCGTCTTTTGGGCTGGGTATGCCAAAGATGGAGGTAAGCAAATTGAGTGAAGTGTAGTTTTTATAATCCCCAAAACGCCACAAGTCCATTGTGTCGAGATGCTGCACTTCCCACGGTTTTTTGCCATATAGTTTTAGGATTGCAGGCAGCTCTATTAGGGGGAGGAAGACCTCTTATGCAGCGAGTTGGAGACTTTAGACTTGGAACAAGAAGTAAAGAAGATAGTTTTAATAAAGACTACTTTGATTTCACTCCTACCTTAAAAGATTGCTGCCCTAGTGATATCTCCCTTGCGATGCCCTCCAAGATATTGCGAGTTATTTGGAAAGCAATGAAAAACTTAGACACAATAGTCCCTGGAGTTCTTCATCCCTCTACTATCATGTACTACCCAGAGATCAAACTTTATGCAAATAAACCAATTTATCTTGATGATAATTTTAGAGTGACAAAGAATGTCTACTTAGCAGGAGATGGTGCTGGAACTTCTCGAGGGATTACCGCAGCATGGGCAAGTGGAATGAGAAGTGCGAGGGGAATGATTACATCATTGGGCTAAAGAGTTTCAGAATATTACGTAAAAACCGAATATGAAATGGAATGCTCTGCTCATACATAAGGGTAATTTCTTTACATAGATCGAGTGTTTTTACAATATCGTTTCTCACATCATGAATTGCACTACTATGATACATTGCAACACCACACTCAAAGTGGAGATAGAAACTCCTATAATCCATATTTGTTGTCCCAACGATGGCTACCCGATCGTCACACACAAACATCTTAGAGTGGATGAATCCTGGAGTATATTCATAAATCTTCACTCCACTACGTAAAAGCTGTTTGTAGTGAGATCTAGAAACACTATGAACATACCATTTATCTGGAATAGATGGGGTAATAATTCTCACATCTACCCCACTCTCTGCTGCAATCGTGAGAGCTGTACTCATCTGCACATCAAGAATGAGGTAAGGAGTTGTAATCCACACATACCTTGATGCATGGTTAATAATCTGGATATATGCGTTTTCTGAAATATTATAATTATCGAGGGGAGAGTCGCCAAAAGGTTGAACATACCCATCATTCTTTTGTGTGGTTTTTGGAATAAATTGGGTAATGTCGACACTTGTTTTAGAAGCAAAACACCATTGTTGAAAAAACATTTCGCTCATTGAATAGACTCCATTTCCTTCTAACTTTACTGCTGTATCTTTCCAATGGCCGAACCGAATCTTTCGGTTCATATATTCATCTGCTAAATTTAACCCCCCAGTAAATCCAACATCTCCGTCTATTACAATGATTTTTCGGTGATCACGATAATTTAATCTTGGATTAAGGTGGGCCCTTAACTTATTGAAGACTACTGCTTTTATCCCCAAGGAGAGTAAATAGCTATCATAATGTTTTGGAATATTCTGAATAGTTCCAAGGTCATCATAGAGAAGATAGATATCGACCCCTTCTTTTAACTTTTCTTTTAAAAGGGTAAGAATACTCTCCCACATATAGCCCATATCTATGATAAATGTTTCAATTAAGATAAATCTCTTGGCTTTTTTTATCTCTTGGACGATATGGGTAAAAGCTTCTGCTCCACTAGGAAGATAGGTAACTTGAGTTCCATCAAAAACAATTGACCTCGTGAGACGAGTAATATAATCACTTTGCCTTTTATACATGGGAGAAACATCATTCATTTCAATAGGAGAAAAAAATAAATAAGGTTTCCCTTCATTAATAAGATACTGGTTATATTCATTGACCTGGCGCTCTATTGCTTTATTGTTTCGTTTATTTCCAAAAATGAGATAGAAAGGGACTCCAAAGACAGGAGCCGCTAGGATAATAATTACCCAACTCATTTTAAACGCAGGATATTCTTCTCGAGAGAGAACATAGAATGCTGCAACAAAGCCAAGAATGTAAATCATGGAGAGGTAGAGACTACTACGCTCCATTAGATTTAAAATAATAATAAAGAGAAAAGCTATCTGTAGAAACATAAGAATTATGAAGGTAAGAAACCTTCCACTTAAGATTTTAAGTAGACCTTTCATATTACTCCTTATGATTTTTTCTCACTACCCTCTTCGTCCTGCTCATCATAAAGTTCACTTTCTAATGGTGAAAAATCATCTGGATCGATATATACCTCATCATCTTCTTCATCACGATAATCTAAATCATCAAGTTCAATATTAGGCTCTAATTCATCATCGTCTGAAATGCTTGTGTCAATGTCATCATCATCAAAAAGGTCGGCATCATAGAGAGATGATTCTAAATCAGCCTCTATAGGATCTTTTTCATCGATATCGACATTCTCTAAATCTCGAACCTCTCCTAAAAGGCGCTCAATTTCACTCTTTGTAATTGTTGATGTTTGATAAAAAGGAAAAGTAAGGGCTTTCTCAAAATAGGTAGCAGCTTTGCTGTACTTCCCAAGGGCCATCTTTACTTCCCCTGCATGAACGTATGCTTCAGGGAAAGTTGGATTACTCTCTTTAAGGAATTCATTATACAAAACATCAGCTTCTAATAATGCTCCTGTAATAAATAAGAGATGACCTCTATTATCTATCATCCCACCAACTTCTTTTACTGCAGCCCTCGTTTCATCAATAAAGGTTTGTGCTTCATCGAGTCGTTCGCTTTCAATGAGGTAGGTACCAAGATTAATAGCAAGGTTTACATCAATATAGCCACTATCTCTAACTTTAATAAGGTTATCTATTGCCTCTTCTTGCTTCCCCAAAATCCAAAGGGCCATAGATCTACTCACCTTTGTACTATTGGCTACTTCTTTATATTTACTCTGATTTTTTTCTGCTTTTCTAAGAATCATATCATAGATTTCTAAGGCAGTATTCACATCTCCTCTTTGTACAAAAAGGTTTCCTAACATGAGGACATAGTTTGGTGCAAGCCCTGCTTTCCACCCTCTGTTATATAACTGCCATGCTCGCTTTTCATTATTCTCCCCTTTTCGATTGAGAAAGAAAGAACCAAGGGCAACTAAAAGATATCCTCTTTTAAGGAAAATAAAGGCTAACACTACAAAGAGAACAAGCACTTGTTTAGATGACTGAGCTACAGGAAGCAGCACTATGATGATGATGGCAGCTAAAACCACCAGCAAGGTGGGATTTTTCATGAAAGGCCCCTTACAACATTATGATATCCCTATCATGCCATATTTTTTTGCACATTGCCATACACTCTTGTTTTTTATATGATAAGTATCTATGAAAAACGAGTTGAAAGTACCACTACATACCAACCTTTTACTCCATTGCTGCTGTGGACCTTGTTCCACGAGTAGTATTGAACGACTAAATGAAATTGGCTATGAAGTCCATATGTTTTATTCTAACAGCAATATCTATCCAAAAGAAGAGTGGGAAAAAAGGTACGAAGAATTAGAAAAGGTGAGCTCTTTCTATTCACTACCTATCTCAAAGAGAGAATATAACCACGATCAATGGTTAGAAAAGATAAAGGGACATGAAGAAGATAGAGAAGGACAAGGTCGCTGTGCCATTTGTTTTGAATATAATTTAAATATTGCAGCAACAGAGGCAAGGATAAGAGGTTTTTCCTATTTCACCACAACTTTAAGTGTCTCCCCCCATAAAAGATCAATGACCATATTCTCTATTGGGGAAAAAAGTGAAGGATTTATCCCAATTGACTTTAAAAAGAAGGGGGGCTTTGGACGAAGTATAGAGCTCTCTAAGATGCTTGATTTATATAGGCAAGATTATTGTGGATGTGAATTCTCTATACCTAATTCATCACAAAAGTAACAAACTTACTGCCATAACAAACATCCCACCAATTACTCCATATATTGCCAAGTGGTGCTCTCCATACCTCTCTGCTGTTGGAAGAAGTTCATCAAATGAGATATAGACCATAATTCCTGCCGTCGCCGCAAGGACGATTCCTACCATAAAATTAGTATTAGTGACACTAAACAAGACAAGTCCCAATAGAGCCCCTAGCATTTCAGACAATCCAGATAATGTAGCTATAAGGAGGGACTTTCTCCTCTTACCAGTTGCAAAATAGATAGGAACCGCAACTGCAATCCCCTCAGGGATATTATGTATTGCTATTGCTATGGCAATACTCACCCCAATTTGAGGATTTGCCATATACGAAGAGAAGGTGGCAAGACCTTCTGGAATATTATGAATAGCAATCGCTATTGCACTAAAGAGACCAGTTCTCATTAAGTGATGGTCTATCTTATCATCATAGGTATGGTCCACCATCTTTAAGACAGAAGGTATTTCATGTGGATTGTCTCGGCTAGGGACAAATCGGTCAATTAGCCCAATGATAACAATACCAACAAAGAAAGAGATAAGGGCAATAACTTGTGCTGAAGATTCACTGTGACTAATTTCTAAGAACTCAATTGATTCAGGAAGGATTTCTACAAAAGAAAGATATACCATTACCCCTGCAGAAAAGCCAAGGGAGGTACAGAGAAATCGGGAGCTGCTTCTTTTTTGAAACATGCTCAATAATCCCCCGATGCCTGTTGAGAGTCCTGCAAAAAGGGTGAGAGCGAGGGCAATAATTACACTATTAATATTCATACGGGTTTTAAGATATAGGGTGACTATTTTTATGTCAATGAGAGATAAAACTAATTATATCTTTTTAATTTGATTTAATTCTTCTTTTATCAATCACATCATAGATATAATCAATATCATCAATATCTTCAAACATCTTCTCTGTTTGACAAAGAATGCTATCAACTAACACATCATAGCTAAATGTTACCCCTAGTCTATCATACAAGGAAGTAGCAAGAGAGCTCATCGTGTGAGCTTTCACATAACGAAACCCTAATCGGTAGGTAAGAGCTGCAGCAGCCCTTCCTGCAATTCGGTCATGGAGAAAGTAACTCTTCGGCTCTATATTCTGTTTGATTAGAAATTGTTCTAATTCAAAAAGAGGATAAAGCCACTTTCCTGTAGTTTCAAAGATAACAAATCCTTCAATATCGACCATCTGAAGGGAAACCAGGGGGGGCAATTCTCTTTTTGCTAAGAGTGAGTAGGTGCTATCATCTATTTCCATGTAGTTACTCCAAAGTTAAAGCCAAAGGTTAATCTCTCTCCTAGAGTGTCATATCCAAGGTAGATAGAGGTGGGCAGCTCTTTTATACCAAGAAGTGAAATTGAAGTTTCCACCTCTACCCCATAAAGGAGATAAGGGGTAAATTTATTCTTCTCATACCAAAGAGTGTGTAAAAAGAGCCCTACAGAAGTCTCTTTGAGTAATAATACCTCTGAAAAAGAGGGACTAAACTTTGAAGGTCTCCAGTCTAATTGAATCATACTTGTTATAAGGTAATTAGCATTATTAAAAGGGCCTGTCCTCCCTTGCTGAGTGAGAGTTGAAGAGACTGAATTATAATTATCTGACCAGTAGAAAGGGACGTCTCCTAATCCATCAAGGGCATACCTTCCATGATAGCCAGCGGTAACAACAAAACTTTTCCCAAGAAATGTTTGCCCTGATAGTGCTGTGTTGATAAAATGGCGATCAAAGGAGCCCCCTAATTGATACGAAAGTCTTGAATTTACTTTTAAAGGAAGTTCACTCAATCCTCTGTACCACAAAGAGAGTCCTATATCGACAAGTCTTTCTTTAGGGACAAACGCTATGTCTGTAAGTTGTTCAAACCGAGCAGATTGTTCAAAAAGGAACGCTCGAGAAGAAAATTGTTCTCTTATCTTTATTTCACCCCTTTGGTAACTTGTAGCATTCCACATATTATCTAATGAGAGGCTATACTCCCCTTCAACCGCTATAAATGGGAACGGGGTAAAAGAAGCATCGAGTATAATATTGGTAAATGAAGAGGTGAGGTCGCGATTACTCCAAGCAACTCCTGCAAGAAGGCTTGTCTCAAAAAAGGGAATATTTAATCGATAACGAAGCCCTAAGATGCTCTCATCAACTAATAAGTTTTTTTGATCTTTTTGTTGGGCATAGTTTTTAAACCCTACAAAGACTTGTTGAGTAAAAGCTTTGGTTACAACATCGTTAAAAAGATAATAGTTGTTAAGAATTGAAGTATGTAGGGTCTGAAAATATTGAGTATCTTTGACATCTCTTTCTTCCTTTATTGCAGGAACAAAAGCTTTCAATTTATCAGATTGCTCTTTTGCTGATTCATACCCTTTGATGAGCAACTCTTCAACTTTATCAAAAGCCATAAAAGAGAAATCCTCTACATCACATCTAATCCATACTGCTTCAGGATGTTCATCTATAGAAGTAGCTCCAGCTCTTCTTTTTCCAATATCGAGGGCTATATTAAGGACGGAGAGGGCATCTTTTAAATTTATCGCTTTTCCTTCATAGAAGGTTGATGAAATGATTACAGAAGAGCCATACTCAAAGGCAATATCTACAGGAGCAAGATTAATAACTCCCCCATCAATAAGCATATGACCTCTAAACTTTACGGGAGGGAAGTAGACTGGAAGGGCAAAAGAGGCCCCAATCACTCTCTCTAACTCCCCTTCCATCAACTGTACTTGTCGCTTAGTTGCTATGTCTTCAGTAATTACCATAATGGGAATATCGAGGTCTTCTAGTTGCTTCCCTCCTTCAATGTAGGAAGCAATAAAAGCAACAAAGGCTGCATTATTGAGGATTCCACCAGCCACAGGTAGGGTGATATCAAAAAGGCTAGAGACATCAAGATTGGTACTTATTTCAAATAATTGGTCACTATTTAACCCTGCAGCATAGAGAATGCCTACAATGGAGCCCATTGAATTACTAATGATATAGTCAGGGGTAATATTAAGTTCTTCAAGATATTTTATTACCCCAATGTGGGCAAAGGCCCTAGCTGAGCCACCAGAAAGAAGGAGCCCTATTGGTTCTCTCTCTCCCTTCGTCCTCTCTTCTATTCGTTTAATAAAATCCTCTTCTCCATATTGAATGGGGACAAAAGAACTCATAAGAGAATTTGAATTATTTAAGATAAGTGCATCTTCAGATGTACCACTAATAAGGGGTAAAAGCGAAAATAAGAATGTTATACAGAACAGGGTTAGTTTTTTGCCTTTCACAATGTACTCCTCTCTGATGAGAATACTACTTGTTTTTTCATTTCCTGACAATCAACCAAAACGTCTCTTAAAAACTCCTTTTAATATAGAGAGCCCTTCATCAACCTCTTTTTTAGTAATAGTAAGGGGGGGAACAAAACGAAGAACATGAGTTCCAGCAGAAACAATGAGCATCCCTTCCTCCATACATTCACTGATAAGGGGTTTTACTTCTTCATGTAATTCTATCCCTATCATCAAGCCCATCCCTCTCACTTCTTTGATTACAGGATATTGCTCTTTTAAAAGGTGTAATTGTTCTTTAAAATATGAACCAACTAGACTCACATGTTCAAGAAGAGAACCTTCTTTGATTCTATTGAGAACCACAAGAGCGGCCCTTGTGCTTAAGAGGTTTCCCCCAAATGTTGCAGCATGGTCTCCTGGGGCAAATACGTTGGAGGCCTCCCCTTTTACAACCATAGCTCCAATAGGAACTCCGTTTCCTAATGCCTTAGCAAGAGTCATCACATCTGGCACTACACTCGTGTGTTGCCATGCAAAAGCTTTCCCTGTTCGCCCCATTCCACACTGCACTTCATCAAAGACTAACAAGATCTCTTTCTCATCACAAAGAGTGCGTACTTGTTGTAAGAAAGAAGCATCTGCACAGGTTATACCCCCTTCTCCTTGAATCACTTCAACAAAAATTGCACAGGTTGTCTCATCAACTTTAGCTTTTAAAGCATCAAAATCATTTAGTGGAGAGTGAATAATTTTAGGAACGAGTGGAGTAAAACTTTTTTGGTATTTTACTTGACCAGTAGCACTCATAGAACCATAGGTTCTCCCATGAAAAGAGCTCTCCATGGTAATAATAGTCTCTTTAATAGGGGAAAATTTCTTTCCAAATTTTCGAGAAAGTTTCAGCGCTGCTTCATTAGCTTCAGTACCACTATTACAGAAAAATACCCTGTCCATCCCACTAAGGGCACACAACAGGGAGGCTGCTTTAACGGCATGTTGATTATAATAGAGGTTTGAGCAGTGAAGAAGACCATAGTCTATCACACTCTTTAGGGCTTCATTAAATTCACTATCATTATATCCTAAGGAGTTTACTGCTATTCCTGCAACCATATCTAAGTAGCTCTTCCCTTCTATATCCTTTACATATCTCCCTTCCCCTTTATCTAATACGATGGGGAATTGACTATACGTAGGGACAAAGGAATTATTTCCTTCTTCCATTAAATTATTCATAATAAACGCTCCTTTAGCGAGTCATCATCGTACCAATACCATCATTGGTAAAGATCTCTAATAAAAGAGAATGGGGAATTCTTCCATCCAAGATGTGAACACTCTCAACTCCTTGATGAATACCATCCATACAACACTGTGCTTTTGGAATCATTCCACCACTAATTGTTCCATCTAGGATAAATGATTCAGCCTCTTTTAGGGTAAGGCGTCTCATAATGGAGGAAGGGTCATCTTTATCTTTCAAGATTCCTTCAACGTCGGTAAGAAAGACGAGCTTTTGAGCTTGTAAGGCCCCAGCAATAGCACTAGCTGCATAGTCTGCATTAATATTATAAGTATTGCCTTTAGAATCAGTTCCAATAGGGGCTACAACTGGAATAAAATCATTGTTCATTAATGAATGTAGAAGGTGGGTATTTACCCTTGTAATCTCTCCTACAAAGCCAAGATCTTTTCCACCAAGGAGTTTTTTTCTTGCAATAAGGGTATCTCCATCCTTACCACTAATGCTTACTGCTTGGATCCCTTGAGCTTGTAATGATTGGACTAAACTCTTTCCAATACTTCCACTTAAGACCATTTCTGCTACTTCTGCAGTCTCTTTATCAGTAACCCTTAGTCCGTCGATAAAAACACTCTTCTTTCCAAGCTTTACTAAAAGTTCACTAATGGAGTTCCCTCCACCATGAACAACTACTGGGTTAAACCCAATACGCTTCATCATCACTATATCTTGAATCACCGAGAGTCGAATTTCTTCATCAATCATGGCTGATCCACCATACTTAACAACGACAGTAGAACCTGCGAATTTCCTAATATAAGGAAGAGCTTCTATTAATACATGAGCTTTTTCTATTGCACCTTTCATTAGCTTCTATAATCTCCATTAATCTTTACATACTCATATGAGAGGTCACATCCCCAAGCTGTTGCACTATAAGGGCCATCGGCAAGCTGGATTGTTAAATAAATTACATTATGAGTTAAAATTTTCTTTGCAAGAACTTCATCAAAAGCGATGGGTTCCCCTTGATCCATAACAATAATCTCTCCCCCATCACTCTTATAGCTCATCGTAACTTTGTGTTGATCAAAAGAGGCACCGCTGTAGCCCATTGCACACAATATCCTTCCCCAGTTAGCGTCTGAGCCAAAGAATGCTGTCTTTACCAAAGAACTTGTGATAATAGAGCGAGCGATAGTAGAAGCATCGCTTTGACTCATCGCTCCAATTAGATTCACTTCTATAAATTTACTTGCCCCCTCTCCATCTTTTACAATCATCTTTGCTAATTCAGTATGAACAAAGGTAAATGCTTTTTCAAATTCTTCTTTAAAAGGGCTATTTTCATCAATTAAAGGGGCTCCACTTGCTCCATTAGCAAGAACGAGAACTGTATCATTTGTTGAAGTATCTCCATCAACACTAATCATATTGTAGGATGTGGAGATACTTGAACCAAGTAATGTTTGAAGATAGTTCACTTCAACTTCTGCATCAGTTGTAATAAAAGAGAGCATTGTTGCCATATTGGGATGAATCATTCCAGAGCCTTTTGCTATTCCTCCAATACGAACATCTTTTCCATCAATAGAGAATTCAACTGCAATCTCCTTTGCAAATGTATCTGTTGTTAAGATAGCTTTTGCACACTCATTACTATGGTGTAATGTTGAACCCAAGTGAGAAGTTGCTGCGTGAATCCCTTTTTCTATCTTTTCCATAGGAAGAGGAACCCCAATTACTCCAGTAGAACAGACAAGCACTTCATTGCTTTCACACCCAAGGCCTGCTGCAGCTAAAGAGGCGCTCTTAAGAGCATCTGCTTCTCCTTGCTTCCCTGTACAGGCATTCGCATTCCCACTATTTATAAGAATTGCTTTGACTCTCTTTTTTTGTTTTACAATAACCTCATCATATAACACCGGAGCTGCCTTTACGATATTCGTTGTAAAAGCTCCAGCTACTGTACTAGATGAGTCACTCACGATTAGTGTCATATCGAGTTTACTTTTCTTTATACCCGAAGCAACAGAGCCACTCTTATATCCTTTAGGAGCTAATACTCCCATTTCTATCTTTTTCATCTCATGTTTCCTTATTCTTATGCGGGAAAAAAAGGAATCATCTTCAATCCCTCATCTTCTTCAAAACCACACACTATGTTCATATTCTGAACTGCTTGAGAGGCAGCTCCTTTCATTAAATTATCGAGGGCACCAACTACTACTATTCTATTCACTCTCTCATCAATTACATAGTTAATATCTACATAATTAGATCCTTTTACAAACCGAGTTTCAGGGAGCTCTTTTCCCTTTTTAAGACGAATAAACTTTTCCTTACCATACATCTCACTATATGCGTGAGCAACATCTTGCACAGTGACTCCTTTCTTTAAGGAAGCATAACTTGTTGTTAAAATGCCCCTGTTCATAGGAATGAGGTGGGGAGTAAAGGAGATAGCAATACTACTTGAACTTTTGCCATGAGTATGAATAAAAGAGAGTTCTTGTTCAATTTCTGGGGTATGACGGTGAGAAGCAACACTATAGGCTTTAATTGATTCATTTACTTCCCCAAAGAGGGTACTTAGCTGTTCTTTTCGTCCTGCTCCACTAACTCCACTTTTTGCATCAATAATAATAGAAGTCTCATCAATCAAATTGTATTGTAAAAGAGGCCCTAGAGAAAGAATTGAACAGGTTGTATAACACCCTGGGTTTGCAATCAGACGAGTCTGTTTTATTTGTTCTCTATAGAGTTCGCTTAATCCGTAGACTGCTTTTTCTAACAAAGAAGGAGAGTAGTGTTCACTTTTGTACCAAGAGGTATACACATCTATATCTTTTAGTCGGTAATCAGCGCCTAAGTCTATAATAATAGATCTATTGAGGATCTCTTGGCTCACCATCTTACTTGAAATTCCATGAGGTAAGGATAAAAATATTACATCACACTCTTTACTAAGCGTGTCAATGTCAACACTCGTGCAACAATTATCATCAATAGATGAGAAGTTTTGATATACATCGGAAAAAGGGGTTCCACTATAGGTAACAGAAGAGGCTACAACAGAGGAGACTTCTCTATGCATATGAAGGAGTCTCATCAGCTCTGCCCCTGCATATCCTGTAGCTCCTATTACTCCAACCTTAATCATAACTAATCTCCTTATATTAATATCCTTATAACTGTATATATATTCATTTATAATTTTTGTATAGGGGTATTATGCATATTTATACAAATTATTATGAATATTTTGATAAAAGTATACAATTCTTATGAATAATCATAAAATACTCACTTCTTTGTTGCATTTGCAACATAACAATACTATACAATATGATACTTATCTATTAAGATGATTACATTATGAGAAGAAAAGATAGAGAAATAAGTGAAGCAGAGGCTATTGAGATCTTAAAGAAATGTGAATTTGGAGTCCTTTCATTCATTGATGAATTGAATTTTCCTTACGCAATACCCATTTCTTATGCATACGGTGAAAAAAGAATTTACCTTCACGGAGCATTAGAAGGAAAGAAGATTGATTTGTTATCGAATAGGCCACAAGTTTCATTTGTATGCGTAGGGGCAACACACCTCCTTCCTGCTCAGTTTTCAACCAATTATGAATCAGCTATCGTCATAGGAAAAGGTTACATTGTTCTAGATGAAGAAGAAAAACGGAAAGGATTAAGGGCATTAAGTGCAAAATATAGTCCTGACTATGAGAAAGAAAGTGAAGCTTATATTAATGGCTCATTAGATAAAACAGCTGTAATAGCGATAGAAATTGAGAGCATTACAGGAAAAAGAAGATAGGGAGAATGAAATACCATGATTGAAACAGTATATACATACCACACAGGGGATAATACAAAGATTGAACGAATTATTGAAGATGGGGGAGTGAGAATAAACCTCCTCACCCTAGGAGCAGGTGAAGGGGCAGATCCCCATCCAACTCCAGATGATGCACATATGATTGTAGCGAAAGGAACGCTTAATGTAGCTCTTGGAGAACAAGATTTTCATACGTACGAAGAAGGGACTATTATAAAAATCCCTGCTAATACAATGATGAACCTAAAAAATGGTGGCTCTACTGTATTAAGGGTATTTGTTATTAAAAAACAATAAATGAATAAAAAATCTGTTATTGAAAAACCTCATTATCGATGAATAAAAATATTCAATAAAAATTTCAAGGAGAAAATTTATGGACGACATGTTTTGTTACCAATGTGAACAAACCGCAAAAGGGGTAGCCTGTACAACAAAAGGGGTCTGTGGAAAAACTGCAGATATCTCAAATTTACAAGATGATATGACCGGCGCTCTTGTAGCACTTGCAGTAGCAACAAAGAACAAGGATATTGATGAAGCAACCTACCACATTATGTTAGAGGGGATGTTTACAGCAATTACAAACGTAAGTTTTTATGATGTCACTCTAAAAGACCTCATTGGCAGAATTGATGCTATTACCCTCAGTTATGGTGGCAAATTACACATCTACACCATGAAAGAAGTGTGGAGTGATAACGAAGATATTAGAAGTTTAAAATCTCTCATTCTATTAGGTCTCAGAGGTATGGGGGCATATGCTTATCATGCATGGGTTCTCGGATACAAAGATAAAGAAGTAAACGACTTCTTCTTTACTGCAATGAGGGCAATTGGAGGTAAAGGAAGTGTTGATGAACTACTTCCCCTTGTACTTGAAACAGGAAAAGTTAACTTAGCTTGTATGAAACTCCTAGATGAAGCAAATACCCAAACTTACGGAGACCCTACCCCAATTGAAGTACCACTCATGATAGAGAAAGGCCCTTTTATTGTAGTGAGTGGTCACGACTTATATGATTTATATCAACTCCTTATTCAAACACAAGGCAAAGGAATCAATATCTACACCCATGGTGAAATGCTTCCTGCTCACGGATACCCAAAACTCAGAGAATTTGATCATCTTAAAGGTAACTTTGGAACAGCTTGGCAGAATCAACAGAAAGAATTTATTGACCTTCCAGGGGCAGTTTTGTTTACTACTAACTGCTTAATGCCACCAAAGGAAAACTATAAAGATCGAATTTTCACTACAGAAGTAGTCTCTTATCCAGAACTTGTCCATATCGGCGAAGATAAAGACTTTACCCCTGTCATCGAAAAGGCCCTTAGCCTAGGTGGTTATAGTGAAGATGAGGTTACGGTTTTATCAGGTGGACCAATGATGGGTAAAGCTATGCCTAATGATACATTTGTGATAACGGCGGCTACTAATGCGATTACCGTACTAAAACCAGAGAAGTATCCTGATATGGCTTGTTTGCGCTGTGGAAGTTGTACTGATCATTGTCCGGCTGCTATTCAACCGGTTAGGATCAATGAGTTTGAAAGAGCAAAAGATGTCGATGCTTTAAATAGATTAAGTGCTTTGGATTGTATCGAGTGTGGTCTGTGTACT
>SABI01000317.1 GCA_009929055.1 Spirochaetia bacterium
ACTGCATTCCCTGCTCCTACTCCATAAGCGGGAGTTCCACTTGAATAGGCTGATTTTACCATCGGTCCACCACCAGTAGCCAAAATGAGGTCACAAGAGGCCATAAGTTCTTGAGAATTTTCTAATGAGACAACTTCTACATTTTGAATGAGGTCTTGGGGTAAGTTAAGTTCTTTAAGGACACTTCTCATCATATCTACTACAAAAGCGTTTGTTTTCTTTGTTCGTGGATGAGGGGCTAATATTATTGCGTTTCTTGTCTTAATTGCCCATGATGCTTTTAATACTGGTGTTGCTTCACAGTTGGTACAAGGAACAAGGGCTCCTATTACCCCTACAGGTTTTGCTATCTTAATGAGGCCTAACTCTTCATTTTCTTCTATAACCCCTACTGAGGGCTTACCTTTCATTTCAAGCCAGGCTCCTCTTACTTTATTCATCATCTTTGCATATTTGCTTTCAACATCTCCCATTCGGGATTCTTCTATCGCAAGTTCTGATAACGCTCGAGCAAAGGTTGGGTCAATTGATCTATAGCATATTAACTCTGCTGCTTTATCTACTGTCGCTTGATCTGCTGAAGCAAAACTCTGTTGAGCTTTCTTTGCCTTCTCTACTAATCCTTCTATATAGGTTGCCACCTTGTGTCTCCTTAATTTATATTTCTTATTTCTTTAGTAAGTTTTTTACAGTCTCTACAATGCCTTGTTCACTAAGGTTGTAGCGATGGAAGATTGCTTCATCATCACCTGATTCTAAGAAGATATCAGGGAAACCCAATCTTTTTACGATACATGGAGAAGAATCTCCTACAACTTCAGCAACAGCTCCTCCAAGTCCACCTAATACTCCGTGGTTTTCTACTGTGACAATAATACCACAATCTTGAGCAGCTGAACGAATCATTTCTTCATCAATTGGTTTAATTGAGGCAAAGTGGATATGTCTGACGCGGATTCCCTCTTTTGCTAACGACCTTGCTGCATAGAGGGCACGAGGGGTCATCATTCCTGTTGAAATGATAGCGACATCTTTTCCTTCATGAAGGATTTCACCTTTACCAAGTGTTAAGGTGTGTCCTTTGTCAAAGATAACAGGAACTGCACATCTTACTGTTCGTAAGTAGACAGGGCCTGGTGTTTCAAGGGCCAATTTAACAGCAAGCTTTGTTTCAAGGGGATCTCCTGGAACAAGAACTTTCATATTAGGCATACTTCTCATAATTGAGATATCTTGAACAGAAGAGTGTGTTGCTCCAGCTTGTCCAGTTGGAAGTCCACCATACGCACCATTAATCTTTACGTTAAGATTAGGGTAAGCAACTGATACCCTAATTTGGTCAAGGGCTCTTTTTGCTAAAAAAACAGCAAAGGTTGAAATAAATGGGGTGAGTCCAACAGTAGCCATTCCAGCTGCTGCTCCGACCATATTTGCTTCAGCAATTCCCATCTGATAAAACCTTGTTGGGTACTTATCTCTAAAGTAGACGGTTTGTGTAGATGCACACACATCGGCATCAAATACTCTCAAAGTTGGAAATTGTTCAGCAAGTTCTACAAGGGCTTCTCCAAATGAGACTCGTGGCATTATTTTTTCATCAATGTTTGGTAAGTTCATTACTTTGTTCCTCCGAGGTCAATTTCAGCCATAGCAGCTTCATACTCTTTTTTATTAGGAGCTTTACCGTGCCATGCACATTGGTTCTCCATAAATGAAACACCCTTTCCTTTGACAGTATGGGCAATTACAGCAACTGGCCCTTTTTTCGCTTCTTCTTTTGCATCAAGGAGGGCTTGTACAAGCTCATCCATATTGTGGCCATCAACTTCAATGGTGTGCCATCCAAATGCTTTATATTTTATTGAGAGGTCGCCAATATCTACCGCCTCTTTTGTAAGGGAGGCAAGTTGTACTTTATTATAATCAACAATGGCTACGATATTCTTAATTCTTTTGTTGCTCGCTCCAGCAAACATTGCAGCTTCCCAGATTTGTCCTTCAGTACTTTCGCCATCGCCCATGAGGACAAAGCTTGTGAAATCAAGTCCAAGGTCTCCACTAGCCATTGCCATTCCAATACCACAACTTAATCCTTGCCCCAAGCTTCCACTAGACATATCAACGCCAGGGGCTTTATTCATGTCGGGATGTCCTTGCAAAATAGTTCCAAGTTGGTCAAAGGAGTCTAGTGTTTCAAGTGGGAAAAATCCTCTTCGAGCAAGGGTAGAATAATATCCTGGGGTAGCATGACCTTTTGAGAGGATGAATCTATCTCTATTTGCCATTCTTGGGTTTTTAGGGTCAACGTTCATCACTCTAAAAAAGAGTGCCGTAAGGATATCTGTTTCACTTAGAGATCCCCCTGTATGGCCAACTCCTGCATTATGAGTAGTTGTGAGAATGAGTTTTCTGATATCAGCAGCTACTTCTTTTAATTCTTTGTTTGTGAGCGTTTTATTCATTATTTCTCACTCCTTTCTTCATTAATTGAGAAAAATATCTTATTCCCTTCTTTGTTATCAGCTATAGTAAAGGCTTCTTGCCACCTATCAAGGGTGAAGGTATGACTAACTAATTTTTCAAGAGGAAGTTCACCAGAAGCAAGAAGTTCAACAGTTCTTCTCCAAGACCAATCTGTTTTAGATAAGCATCCTTGATAATTAATTTCTTTATAGCAAATATCGTTTAAATTAATGCTAGCAGGTCCTCCAAATAATCCT
>SABI01000038.1 GCA_009929055.1 Spirochaetia bacterium
AATAACAGATACTATAGGAATCATTTACTCACCTAAAAATCTTGCTACAATGTCTTTCAGCAGTGCATCATAGTCATATTCAAACATACTCATTACAGCAGGAACTATCTCCTCTGCTACATAGGCTTTGCCTTCTCTATCCAACAAATTTCCCTTTTTAGGTACATAAATACGATACTCTCTTCTATCTCTATAGAGCATGAACGCAACAGGAATTTCCCAATCCCCTCCACCTAATAAAAGTAGAAACTCTAAATCTTCAACTTTATGGTATCCTAAAGGAGCATTTTCTTCTTCGACAACCACATTTTCAATATCAAATCTCCCTCTAATATCAATCTCTAACACTCTGGTAGATATAATTTCTCCTAAGTGCCCCTCTTTACATTTTTTAAGTAACTCGTTCCAATCCACTTCTGGATTTTTTAAATAACTTCTTTTCATTTCTATCTCCTCAGTTAAAAATGCTATTGCAGAATTTATGCGTTTTAACTCTTTGTCTTTTTCTTCTTTATTTTTTTCATACCAAGAGATACTTTCCGAAAAGTGAGTGATTGCTTTTTTGTTTTCTAATTTACATGCCTTAATTAAAAGCTCTTTTTTCTCAATAATCTTTTCTACTAAAGTATCTACTTGATTTTGTAAAGAAATTCTTGTATCCCTTAACTTACTAAGGTCAAGGGCTTCTTTATCAAAATCCCAGTTAAACTGCCGCACCTTATGTCTTTCCTCATCTATAAAAAATTTGGGGAAAGTAAGTTCATGCCAAGAAATGTGCTTCTTTTTAGCCATACTACCCTCAATTATCATCTAAAAATGCTTCAAACCCAAACTGTGTTAACCTACTGGCTTCTTTAAACTCTTTACTCATGTAATAGCAATCTAAAGATATCTTAGAAGTAACAAAGGTGAAAACCTTCTTTTCAAAATTAGTTAATTCACCCCTAACAGAATAGTTTGAAAATATTTCCGACAATAGCGCAAATAATTCTTCTTTAGTAACCGTCATACTCTACTCCTTAAAATGGTGCTACTGGCGGGAGTCGAACCCGCATGACTGTTCAGTCGGGGGATTTTAAGTCCCCTGTGTATCCCTATTCCACCACAGTAGCACAAAACATAGTAAACCCCAAGGAAATCTTTATTAACAAGGCATTAAGCCTGTGCTAAACAGCGTTACCTATAAAACTGCACAGATACAGGTTATCCTATAAAGGTTGGCAGTAACCATATAACTGTCTTTTAGAGGTTTACTATATGTACATTAGTCTAAGACTTTATGACTGTAAAACACTCTTTTAGGGAATTCTATTTCTCGCCTTATTTTATTCCAGTGCTTTACATTTGTCAAGAATCCTACAACTCTTGTAAACCTATCAGTAATCTTCCCACCACAAGTGGCGCAGTTATCTAATTTCCCAATATTACAGTGCCCTTTAGCACAATAGCTAAAAGCATAGTTAACTCCGAAATATTTAGTCCCTGTCTCTTTAGCTAACAGAATAAGTTTCTTAAACTGTTCTTCTGAAAGAGGTTTATCTTCATCAATATTTAAGTGTAAAATAGCTCCACCGCTCGTAGTAGAATCAAATTTTCCTTGAAGTCTAAAACGTTCGTATATGCTTGTATCGCTCATTAGAGATATGTATTGATTACTATACAATTCATAAGAGTCTTGAAACTCTAAAACCTTATCGAGTTGCGCAAGACGCACAGCCATTGATTCCGCAGGTATCTGCTCTAAATTATACATAAAGCCATCTTCTTCTTGCCACTCTTCCATTTTAATTGAAATCAAGTCTAATACTTCAGAAAGCTTCTCTTCTCCTTCCTGAGAAATATCTTCTCCAGAACTGAAGTATTTCATAAATTCATAAGCCCCTACAAATCCAAAAGTAGAGTACTGTCGTTTAAGAGACATCCAGCCAGAATCATAAAGAGGAAATACTTTAGCTTTTATCCTATCTTCCAAAAGTTTTCTTTGTGAAAATAAAACCTGATGTACAGAGTTTAATACTTCATCAATGTTGAGAGTTTCATCTAAATACAGGCGAGGAAGGTTTACTCCTGCCACTCTTACAGAGCCTACACTAACACCACCCACACCAAATGAGTTATGATACCCCTCAGCATTAATGGCTTTTAAATCACTCCGCAATCTACAACAAGAAGAGAAGCTTGTAGGCTCATCAATAAAGATGTTTGCTAAAGATTTTGAATGATTTACCTTAGCGCACCAGTCTACAAAGTCAGGGTCAATAAACTCCCCCTCTTTATCTAAAGAAATGGCAAGAGTCATAACTGGAAATGTGAACATGCCCTCTTTTCCATTAATCGCATCATAATACTCAAAAAACCACTGAGATAACTTTAAAACATTCTCTTTATTTACTTTTGTCCCATCAGGTAAAACATATTCACCAAATAAAGCCTCAAGAAAACCTCTATCTAATACAGAGAGGTTAGAGAATGCGCTATTATGAGCATAGATGTTTGACCCAGTTAAGAAATTTTCATTATCCTCAACTGAAATGTCATAAACATATTCTTCGTCTTTTAATTGCTGGATGTTTTTAACTCTTATAGGAACAGCTTCTCTGAATACCCACAACTTATCTCTTAATTCTCTAAGATTATTTTTTCTCTCTTCTATTGTGACTATCTTAGGTTTACTATAGGTCTCTCCTTCTGATATATCTCCTGCATACGTATGAGGCATTAACGTAATATCCATATACTCTATATCAGACATGTTAGAGGTGTCTAATAGTAGCTTATCTTCTATCCAATCTAAGATAGTCAGAATATCTTCTTGTGTCATAGACTTATCTCTACTTCGATTGTGGACTATATTTAATGTTGTTAAACCTCGAATTCTGTATTTCTCCACTATCTCTTGATATACTCCATCAAAATCAAAAATCTGTCTTGAATAATCTAACCTATCTTTTTCAGGAATTTTCTTTATTTTCAAGTAGGGATTAAGTCTGCTTGCATAGTGTGCTGGAATATATAACATATATATTTTTGAACTCTTTCCAAATCCCACCCTATTGCTACTACTTATCTTGGAAACAATTCCTCTACTAAGGAGTATAAACTGAACTGATTTAAGTAATTCCTTATTAACTGAACTGCAAACAATCCTCCCTTTATTAACGCACCCGTCTGCATCAATATACCCCCCAATTAAATGTAAAATGTTTTCTTCTTTATACATATTTAGAGGAATATTTTTTTTACTTGACCCCTTACCAAATACGGAAACAATGGCAGTAGCTAAAGCTTTTCCTATACTTATATTGCAGACACCCTTATCTGTAATGTGAAGTTTAAATGTTTTACCAAAATGGGAAGTCAAATATTCATTAATAACACTGTTGTAAGAATGAACAGCTAAACGACTCCCATCTATTGATCCGTCTCCAATATATTGCCCTAACAAATACATATTATCCTTTGTTAATTCAAAAGATTCTAAATTCATTCTACCTATTGATTTGTCTACAATAATACTTGAAACAAAAGTTTCTTTAACAAAGTTAAATGGAACTATCACATTCTTAGTTTTTGAAAGGTCTTGTGTTTCAACTATATCTAAACCTTCTCTTGTAAACAGTGCATGATTTTCTGTGCCTGAAAATGTCTGTCCAAGAACTGTACTGCATTTAACTAACTTACTACTATTCTTGTGTTTTATTACATGAGTTACTTTCTTCTTTTCAAGAACTCCATTACTTCTATTTAATGAATAGGTTTCATAGCCAGAAACTTGAGCACTAAAAACCCCTTCAGGTAACTTGCTTTCTACAAAGTCTCCAATTTTTACTACCCCTTCATTTACTACAATCTCTTCGCTACCTACTAAGCTTTGATTTGACCTAAATGGAAAATTGAGTGAATAAATAAGATTTTGAAATTGATTCTCCAACCGCTTTCTGAAGATAATTTGACTTTCCGCATTTTTCAAATAATCTGAACTGAACTCTCTTTCATATAGATAATTTAATGCAACAAAAAAGCTTGGATAAGCAACCGCTCCAGAAATCTGATTTGAAATATATGCAGTAGTTTGAATAACTAATGCTATAAAACTTTCTGCTCGTTTTGGAGGAGCAATCTTCATATTTCCTTTGAAAAAGTCCATACCTGAAACTAACAAGTTACAAATATCGAATGAGTAACAATATGCCTGATTAACTAAGTGCATATCGTTTATAAAAATAGTGCCATTGACAAGATACTCAACAGCCCTATCTGCATCTTTTTTAGAAAACTGTTTCTTAATATACTTGTGTAGTAGATACAGCGAATTAAGTCTTAACAGAGCTTTGTTATTTTCAGAGTTATACTGAATAATGTTCTTCTCATTAACATTGGCATTACCATCTACAGTAATATCTGCAACCGCTTGATTTGCAGAATTAAAAAAATCCTTAGAAAATTCTACTATATCTAAATTTGAGTTTGCTATGCCTTGAATCTTAAAAATATTTTCATCATACTTTCCAGATAAATAGTGCATAAGCTTTACAAAATCTTTACTAAAAGAGTGGGACACTTCTATTCTATCTTTTACCATTTACTCTCCTTATAAATGGGTGGGCTACTAAAGTGCATAGCCCACCTTTTAATATTACTATATTTTTATTCTAATGTTTAACTTAAAAGAGAGACAGTTTTTGCTGCTCTAAGTATTGGGGAAAGACCATTTACTGTACAAGTTAGAACAATATCTGTCCCTGCTCCAGAGCACAAGTTATTAAAAATAAGGGAAAATCCGCCTTCCTCATAAACAATCTCAATACCTTCAGGTAAAGCTTCTTCTATAGTAACACTTACAGGATAGTCTACTTCTTTTCCCAACTGGTCTATAATGATAACTGAATATGGAATAACAAAGCCTGCAAAATTATACTCTACCCCAGATTCAAACTCCACGTTAAACCCAAGAGTAACTTCTGCTATAGCTCCTGAAATATCATCTCCTGCAACTTTACTGCCTAAGAGGATACTACCTTCAGAAATATCAGCAATATAGTATCTGGCAGCTTTATTAACACTCTCCTCTACCCATGCTAAAGAGACTACATTGGCGTGTAAGTCTTGAGACAAGTCTGCGCCTGTAATATTTTCAACAGATAAGTCTCCTTCATTTTCAACAACTTCCCCAGTAATTACCCCAAGGTACATTTGAAACATAAGGTATGCTTCAGCAGTATCTTCCGTAATTGCACTCCCTGACAGATTTTCTAAGTAAACAGTAGTCTCAACAACCTCTTTCAGGCTATAAACTCCTGTATTAGCCTCCCCCCAAGATACCATAACAAGGACGCTTTCATTTTCCCCCAAGTTATTCAAAGCATCTTCCAAGTAATCTGCTAAATCTTGACCTACTTCTGCCGCTATAGTAGCTACTTCAGTAGTAGGCAACTCTACCGAACTATCCCCTAAAACTAAGATATTTGCAGGGATACTAACAGGAACATCTAAAGATGGGAACAGAGAAATAATAAATGCAAAATAGTCTCTTAGCTTAGTGCCACCTGAATAAGTGATTACTTCTCCATCAACTACCGCTTCAATATCTACTTCCGTACCCTCATAAATATCGAAATCGCCTTTATCAAAAATAAGATGAAGATAAGGGACTTTAACTAAATTTTTGGAATCATTATATTCATAAATCTTCCGACATACTTCCATAAATTTAGGATTTAACAAAGTACATCCAGTTAAATCTCTTGCTGAAACAAATGTTATTTTCTCAAGCATATATCCTCCTATAAACCTGATGAACCAAATCCACTCTCTCCCCTATCTGTATCAGTAAGGGATTCCACTTTGGCGTACTCACCAAGAGCGATTGGAATTGTTAATAGTTGAGCTACTCTATCGCCCTTTTTTACCAGATAGTCTGTATCTCCATGATTATAAAGTAAAACTAATACTTCTCCCCTATACTCTGAATCAATACAGCCTGCCCCTACTTCAATACCGTAGTTAACTGCCAAACCGCTTCTTGACCAAATAAGTCCTGCGTACCCGAAAGGGATTTCAACACAAAGAGAAGTTCTTATGGTTGCTCTTGATTTAGATGGAATAAGGCAGTCCTCACTAGCAAAAATATCTAACCCTGCATCTGACTGCCTAACCTTAACTAACTGTGGAATCTTACTAGTATATCTCATTTATCCTCTTTAAAATATCGCAATATAAGCTGCTCAATATTGTGGTCTGTTATGGGACATATTTTCTCCACCCCTGTTATTGTCAAGGAAAAAAGTTCACCTTCTATGATGGGGGCATTTGCCCTAACAACTACAATATTTCCCCGTGCTTTAATCCACAATGCTTCCAAAAAGTCACGTTTATCTCCTGAATAGTGTTCCATGTCTTTCTTATTAAGTACAATCTTTTCTTTTGTATTAGGGCTGAGGATTACTACTGAATTTCTTCTACACTTGGAATGAGATTCAAATTCACTGTGTATGGGAACTCCCCAAAAAACAAATTCATCCATATACAAGTCTAAAGAGTTTACTTTTCCAAACTTCCATAACATTTTACCGCATATAGGACACTGTTTTACATAAAATAGGTTTCTAAGTATCTTAGAAATCTTCCAACTAAACTGCTTTTTACACTTACTTTCAAAATCCATTTTTACCTTTCTCGGATACAGTTATTTCGACATCGTCTACCAATTTAAACTCCTCTAATTCTTTAGAGCGTTTTCCTATTACACAAACATTCCCTGTCTTAGAGATTTTCCAAACTAAATATGTTTGAAACGCTTCCAATAACAGGATTATTACTAATATTATCATCAACATACTTAAATGTCTCCTTTTGATATTCGGAATAAAATTGTGAGTACATCTTTATTATGAACTCCATATCAATTTCTGATTCTGTTATCTGCTTACTTAACATACTATGGTAAGTCTCTGTTCCACTACTATCTTTGGATATTTTACAAACATCAAAATTATACTCTGCATTCCGATTCTCTTTAAACGAAATTTCCCAAACCTGCGAACCTAAAACAAACTTAGATTTAAACGGCGCATTTACTAAAATGTTACTTAATATACTCATTACTACCTCAACAAAAGAAATTAGACATTTCAAGGTCTGTTTTCCAGCCATTTCTATTGTATACTGCTAACCTTTCATACGACTGGGCTTCTAACATAGGGGATTGTTTATCCATAAAATCAACTATAACAGAATGCTTCTTTCCTGGAAATGGTCTTAATGACCTTCCCACACGTTGAACTACTGATACTTTAGATTTACCTGCCCCTCCGAAAATTACTGCTGACATAGACGGAATATCTATTCCCTCATCGAAAATACCTGTAGCAATCAGCACATTCAAATCACCTATACGCATAGAATCTCTCGCATCAGTTCTTATCTGTTTAGATGAATTTCCTTGAATAAACTGCCACCCTGTTACTTTACTTAAATACTCTCCGTGTGCAACTCTGCTAACAAGAATGAGGACTCTTTGTCCCTCTAAAAGAAGCTTATTCGCCTCCTCTATAATCTTTGAGTTCCTCTCCGCATTATTTACTATCCCTTTAGAGTAAATCTCTTCATAGCCCGAACCTGTAACGCTTCCTTCAATGTTTAGCATCTTAATATGCGCAGGAACTAAGAACCCAAGACGTTCAAGTTCTTCTTTAGATACAGTATGAATTACTCTACCAGAGATAGCTGCCAATATTTTACTCGCATCATCATTTCTAAAGGGTGTAGCTGTGAAACCATACCTATAAAATGCCCTAGTAAACCTCTTCAGAATCTTGAGATAAGAGTTACTTGCGGAATGATGGTATTCATCCACTATCAATCCTTCAAAATACCTCTCTATCTCATCTAAAGAATCAACTTGCGCAGATAGAGTTTGAATGGTAGCAACTGTAATCTGTCTCAAATCCCTCTCCTTACCCCGTATAATCCCACAAGGTCTGCCAGTCCACTTTTCTACTTCTTCTTTAAGTTGATATAGCATATCTTGGCGATTTGTTAGGATAAGAAAATTTACACCAATCTTACACGCAAGAGCTATGGCAATAAGAGTTTTTCCTGAACCTGTAGGTGCGTGGATAGTTCCTCTTCCAACTTTAACAGCATCTTCAACTGCTTTTAACTGATAGTCTCTTAGCTCTATTTTATGCGTAAGCTCTGGTTTTATTTCTGGAGTGTACCTTTTATCCTGATAAGTAAATGGTATCTTATTATACTGTAAAGCGGCTGCAACTTGATATAGCAACCCAGAGGGAAACATCTTTGTTCTCCCATCAAAAATGGATTTTCTACCATCCCATACTTTCTTTTGAAAAGGGACAGTATACTTAGCCCCAACTACTTCATACGAACAGGCTTGTTTAATAATAGATAAAGCAAGTCTGTCCTGTGTATCTACTTTTATGGAAGAATTACCTATAAGTAGAGTTACCATGTAAACTCCCCTTCATTTAGAAATACTTGTTTGCTGTGTCCAAAATCATCCTCTATCCCTCTACTTTTCCAAACATCTGCTGAAACGGTTAAAGTTTGAGGCTTCTCTTTCTCTAAAATTTTAATTGTAGCCTTCCTATTAAACATCAATTCTAATAAAGATTTATCAATTCCCCAAGAATTGTTACGGTAGAAGAAATGCTTAGACCTGTATCTAATAAGATATAGGCAATTTTTATCTTCAACGTATTCCCCTACATGACAAAGCTTACCTTTTATCTTAATAAAAACCTTCATCTCTATACCCTTTATATATTATTGAAAGAAATTCCCATAGCCTTAAATCTTTCAATTAACTCATCTGTAGGTTTTCCATAAAGTTCGCACTCTGGACAGACTAAAGAATAGTTTATTTCTTCATCCATAGGTGACCCTTCAAATGAATCAATGGAGCTAATCTTTTCCATATCGAAAACTTTGAAAACAGACTTTTCTACAAAAAAGGGAGAGCCACAGGATGTACACACATCACTACTCATAAGTACATCTACCACAGATAAAGTATGCCCCCTCTTATCACTGTCTAAGTAATAAATAAATCCGCAATTCTCTTCAAAACTTACTATTTCTGAAGATATGGCTTCTTCTAAAAGTTGAGTAGCTTTAGCTAATAGCTCTTTACGCACATTTACATTTGAGTTTTTCATAAAAATCTCCTTATAATTTACAATCAGTATATCAAAAGAGGGTTATTGTGTCAAGCACTGTTTTCATAGCTCAATATTAATTTCATTGGGGACGTGCCTAACAGGGAATGTATTATTTACCCTCTTAATGTACTCTGATATAATCTCTTTAGTTTCTGGAGGAATTTCAATAGTTTCCTTATATCCATCTATAATTACCCACGTATCTGAATCCTTTACCAAACCTATCCCTAATATCTCACGTAACCTCAAAAATGAAAAACTCAATTCACCATAATCAGTAAAGTTAACTTTAACAAATCTCTCTTTTAGCTCTTCTATTTCTATCCAATTAAGATACTTATTAACTTCCTCTTCAGAAGCATATACAATCTTTTTGCCTGGCAACCCTCCTCCTACTCCAATTACTCTAAAGGTATTCTCAAAATCCATCGTCTCTTCAATAGTTTCAACTCTTTCATACGGCATAAAGGCTCTACCTTTAGCCTTTGGATTTGTGCTTATAATTACAAAGCCTTTTAATACAGGCATTTACTTCTCCTTTTTTAAAAGTCTATCTTTCCTTGATAACAATTCTGCCTCTAAAAGATGCGAGGGGAATTTAAATCGAACCTCAATCTCAGAACAGTCAAAAACAATTCCAAGCCCTAGTAATTTTGACAGCCAAACGTCAATTCTTGCACGACTAAAGTGCATTTTACATCCTATCTTTTAATTCTTGATGATTTGATTATTCTTAATAGCTCGCTTGGCTTCATTGTTTCATACAAATCCACAATTGCGAGTGTAAGGTCACAAAGTGTATCCTGAAATTCATCGTCAAATACTTTCTTTATTTGCTCGTCAAACAAAGAATTTAGCTCTTGTGCAATTTTATATGGCTCTATAAATCTTGAAGCAATAGCTTGATACATTTGCTTCTTTTCGTCTGGAGCATTTTTATCTAAATCTTTGCAGCAATCGGTTAGTGACAATAATATAATTTCTGCAAGCCAGCACATTGCAACCAAATTTTTGTCGTGCTTTGATAGTTTTATGTCTTTCATTGGTACTAATTCGTCAAGGGTCATTGCCTCAAGCTCTGCAATACGTGATTCGAGGCTTTCGATATACTCATCTTTACTCTTCATCACGTTCATCCATCAACTTAGCTATTGTTGACTGAGCTTCTCTTAACTGTGTCTCCAAGAGTTGCTTTTCCTTACGCAAAAGCATCAAAGCGATTAGGTGGGATTCGCACTGTAGCTCAAGCGATTCGACATACTTCTCCACAATCAATAGTCTCCGCATTGATTTAATATTTTCCGACTCCTTCGATGAATTCGTCTTATTTATCGCTTCAATGTATTCAGTTCTGGTCATTCTGACTACCTCCAGTTTTTTCTGAATCTTGAGCAACCGCCTTGTGCATCGCACAGTAATCATTATAGTATTTTTTTAAAAGCTGATCGTTTGACAGCACTCCCCCAACATCTAATCCTGATAGGTCAAAATAGTAAAGCGGAGAATGCGCCAATGCGATTGTTTCCCATTTTGCAGCACTCATGTTCCCCTGCTTTAACCATTGTTCATGTAAAATACATGCTGTAATAAGCGCCATATCGGTTTCGCATTCAACGCTCTGTGGAGAGTGAATATAAGTGGTTTCTATGTCTGGAATAAACCGCAGGTTCCTACCGCAGGATTGGTATATCTTAGGGGCTGGCAATGCTATGTTTTCGATAACTGACTCAAGTGAGACAACATGAAAATCCTCGCAACTGTCATCATCGTGTTCTTCGCACCTTAGCGTCCATGTTTCAAGGGTAAGTAGCATATCAATAACATGAGACACAAAATCTCGATAAAACATTCCAGATGTTACCCAGACATAAAACATGTAGTTTATTAAGACTATTTCCTTTTTGTCGCTATTCATGTTATCTTCCCTGCCTTTTCCTTTTCTCGCTTCTTGTATCCCTTCATGGCGATTTATTCGAGAGCTATTCCAAAGCAATAATCCCAATGCGGTTGCAGACATTACGAGAGCAAGTGTTGCTATGATTTCTGTCACTTTTCCCCCTTCGGTGGATTCTTCTCATTCCATCTTGCCGTTGCTGATTCCATGTTATACTCCATAGTGATCATGTTTTTTGACTTGCAGTTTTTGCACTGAAGCCACATTAGTTGAACAATTGGCGCAATCTTTTTGACTGGCTTTGCTCCACAGAATTTACACGGGTTTCTCATTTATCCCCCTTCGGTGCTTCTGGCACTCTACACATCCCTGTGAGTCTATTGGGTGCAAGTTCAAGGCGGTCTTTTTCCACTGCCACAAGACCGATACCAAGAATGTTAATTGCCACGATTGACTCATTGACTAACGAGACCAGAAATCTTGTTTCCAGCCGTTTATCCTCGCTTATCATAGACTTGCCTAACTTGAACACTACGTAGTCGCCTTTTTTTATCTCATCCATATTGACGCTCCTATGCTCTTTGTCGTCAATGTAATTTTACTTACTTTCACCACCAACGATGTACTGGATACCTTCCCATATAACCACATCTCCGTCATCCATCCACCCTTCACTAAGCCAGAATCTAATGGCGTCCTGACGTTGTGCATCGGTGGAATCACTCTTAGGGCTTTCGCTCCCGAAAAAATTGTCACTGATGTCAACTTGGCTCCCTGCCAGGTGCATGCTGTTGCCGTCAATAAAATATGTTTTCATTTCTCTTCCTTCTCTTCTTCGAGAACCTTGCTTATTGGTGCATTATGGAAATACAGGCAAAAGTCCCCAGTATCAGCTTTTTTGCTCTTTATGGCGTTTGCATAGGCTTTCATTGGGATTGTGGTTATCCTGCTTTCGTTCAGTTCAACCGAGATTTCTGTTATCTCAATATCCCCGTCTTGGGACTTGAGCTTCTCAAGTATGTCTATCATATCTGACAGCTTCATCCTTCCTTCTCTTCTTCGACATGGCAACAGACCTTGCAGAGCCTCATCGTGTGCCCTCTTGATGAAATTGGGACATCTCTATACTTATGCTCCGCAAGCCCGTTTTTGCAATCCAGCTTTTCTGCATCATACGACCAGGATACTGAAGCACAAACCATGCAATACTTGCCACATTCCTCGCACTGGTACTCGTATACCTCATCTTCGTCACACCAATTATCAGTATCGATATTTATGTCTTCACCACAGTATGGACACTCAACTTTTTCTTTCATCTTAAATCTCCTTTGTGTTTGTTTTGTTAGTCGTCATCATTTCATTCATTTGCTCCACGAATGAGCGGTTATCTTCCTGAAGCTGGGCTATCTCGGCTTTGAGATTAGTATTCTCAGCTTCGAGGCTGGCGATGTATTCATCCTTAATCTCGGTTACGGCCTTGAGCTTCCCGCACCTTGCTCCGGAAAACCATGCGGCATTAAACTTATCCATGTATTCTTGCTTAGTCATTTGATTCCTCCTGTGCTTTCAGCCATCCAGCTTCAGGCTCTTCCCATACCACTTCTGCTTTTTCTCCACTCAGCAGCGTCCATTTTTCGCCATCGAAAACAGGAATCGCACACTAATTTCCATCGTGCCGTTGTGCATCCACAAACAGAGCAGATGCCATGATTGTGACGGTCGTAATGTTTATCTATCTCACTGAATGTTCTCATCTTACCTTCTTCCCCCAAAACCTTTCTTTTTCCTTCTCCATTTTTACCCTATCACGCTCTACTGACCACAGCTTTATGTATGTAAGTAGCGGATATGATATCGGAATCGTTATCCATGTTGCCAGACATATCGCAGGGGTAAGCACAAGTAATAGTATTTCAACCCAGTCAGTCTCTTTTAGCCAAGACTTCAGCAAATCTCTGTGAAAATCAACAATCCATGCACTTCGCAGTCCATCCCAATATTGACTCCATGTAATCCTAATCATTTGTAACTCCTATTGGCAGATAAGCCCAACTTTTTACATTTGACAACTGCTCGCATGTGAAAGAGTTAAGCCATCCATCAACGTAGGAGTAGTGAGCAACATAAAAGCAGTTATCTGTGCATTCAACAATACAGCAACGAGATGTCTCTGGATATAATGGATGTTGATGCCATTCAATTATTTCTTGATTTGGCTTCAATGCCATCTTGTCTATTGATTCCGAGAGCATACGATTTTCTCTTTGCAACATAATCTCGTTTTTCTTTACATCTTCAATGTGCATCCATATACGAAATGGCACATAATTAGAGCTAAAGAAACAATTTTTGTTTGCGCATCGAATGTCTGTTGTGCACTCAAGGTCACGATTCATTGAAACGAAATAGTCTTCTGTTTTGCTTCCGCAAAGCGGACAGGTGTATGTGTTATTAATCATTCCTCCTCCTGTGCTATCTTTGATATTTTTTCTGTCCCAGATATAGATATCCCACCCCTGATCTTGCGGATATACAGCAAAACCTTGACAGATGTATTCTTATCAATATCCCCTTCGTATTCACGACACCATATTGTTTTAGTCGGATAGGATATTAATGGCTTACCCAAATCCTCAATGCTGTGGAGATTGGGGAACAGCATATCAATAGCAGCATTGACATGCTTATGCTCTGTTGACGTTCTGATAATTACTTTCATAATTCCTCCTGTGCATTTAGCAAGCTTTCCACAAGCTTACGGGTGTGGGTATCGAGGGAACCAAAAGAAATAAACATCTCCGTTCCGTCCCAACTGCCATTAGGCAACAACTGGAACTGCTCATCGT
>SABI01000318.1 GCA_009929055.1 Spirochaetia bacterium
TTCCTGAAAGGTCGTTTAATGTTGGGATAGCTGAACAGAACATGGTTAGCTTTGCTGCTGGATTGGCACATGAAGGATTTATGCCATTTGTATTCTCCATGGCACCTTTCATTAGCATGCGGGCTTGTGAGCAATGTCGAACCGATGTTGCTTATTCGAGTTTGAATGTGAGGTTGATTGCCACTTATGCTGGCTATTCTGGAGGAATCTCTGGTGCCACGCATTGGGGATTGGAAGACTGCGCCATTATGAACTCCATAGCTGGTATGACAGTTTTAGAGCCTAGTGACCCTAATCAAGCAAAGGCTATGTTAGAGCAATCCCTTTCATTTAAAGGTCCTATTTATATCAGAAGTAGTGTTTGTCCGATTGACCTGTTATATGAACCAAGCTTTGCATATCAACTTGGGAAAGCTAATATTTTACGTGATGGGGATGATGGAACTTTCATTTGTTCTGGGGTTGTTGTCTCGTTCGCTGTTGAGGCTTCTGAATATATCCGAAAAACCTATAACAAACAAATACGTGTTGTCGATATGCATACAATTAAGCCAATTGATGTTGAAGCAGTGATAGATGCATCAAAGACTGGAAGAATCATTGTCGCACAAGATCATAGTATTATTGGTGGTCTAGGGCAAATAGTTGCAACGGTAATAGCTACAGGGGGATATTCGGTAAAATTGATGATTCTTGGTTGCGAAGATCGATTTATTCCAATGGCACACGCCAACTATCTATACCAGAAATATGAATACGATGCTGAAGGCTTAATTAAAAATATGCTTTCTTTGCTTGAAAAATAAAAAAACTAAAAAAAGAGAATTATAATTCGAGGGTGTTGCAACTGCAGCACCCTCGTTCTATATCTATCGACTAATTCATCATTTTGGATATACTAATACTTTTTCTAATTCTGGTTTCTTTTTAAGATCTTCTATTAATCCAGCAGCTCTTGCCTTATTTACATAATCTTTGTGTTGGAAAGAGTAGCTGAAATTCATATGAACATCATACTCTCCTTCCATAAGGGCATGAGCATCTTCAGTCATTACAAGCTCTTCATCTGTTGGAATAACATAGATTCTCACAGGAGATCCATCTTTAGAGATATCAATTTCTCCATTACGACACTGACCAATTCTATTTTTCTCTTCATCAAGGTGGATACCCAAGATTTCAAGATTCTTTGTTGCACCAAGTCTAATATGAGGAGCCATCTCACCAACACCCGCTGTATATACAATTGCATCTACTCTACCAAGTTCTGCTGCATAAGCGCCAATATACTTCTTAATTCGTTGAGTTTCCATATCGATTGCAAGTTGTGCTTTTTCATTCCCATTAGCAGCAGCATCTCTTACATCTCTTCTGTCACTCATCCCACACAATCCTAAAAGACCACTTTTCTTATTAAGACTACTGTCCATCTCTTTCACATTCATCCCAGTTCTATTCATTACATAAGGGAGAATGGCAGGATCTAAATCACCACTACGAGTTCCCATGATTAATCCTTCAAGGGGAGTAAGTCCCATAGAAGTGTCAACACATACCCCATTTTTTACAGCACACATTGAAGCACCATTACCAATGTGACAAATAATGAGGTTTGTATCTTTAGGATCTTTTCCTAATAATACTGCTGCCCTTTTTGCCGTATAGACATAACTTGTTCCGTGGAACCCATAGCGACGAACATTGTACTGAGTGTACCAGCTATAAGGAACAGCATACATATAAGAAGCTTTAGGCATTGTTTGATGCCAAGCTGTATCCATAATAATAGCATGAGGAATATTGGGCATTACTTCCCTAGCAGCCTCGATTCCCATAATATTAGCTGGCATATGTAATGGACCTAGGGGAATGAGTTTTTTAATCGTAGCGAGAGCCTCATCATCTATTAGAGCAGATTTAATGAAACTTTCTCCACCATGAAGAACTCTGTGACCAACTGCACCAATTTCTGACAAATCAGAAATAACTCCATGCTCTTTATCGAGAAGCATATCAATGATCAACTCAATCGCTTCTTTATGGGTAGGACACTGAACTTTATCGGTAAACTCCCCATTTCCTGTTTTTTTGTGTTCAATTACTGAATACTCTAATCCAATTCTTTCTACTACACCAACAGCTAATACTGCTTTGTTCTTCCAGTCATACACCTGGTATTTTGCGGAAGAACTTCCGCAATTAAGCGTGAGAATAATCATGACGGCCTCCTAGACTTGGGTCCATTTAATAAAATATTGTATCCCAATTCTTACACGCTCGGTGAAAAAAATCAATGATATAGATGTAATCTCATCCATATTCACGTATATAAAGTATGAAAAAACTATATTTTTACGTGATTGTCCTCCTCTACTTCTTTTTACCTCTTATTCCCCTTTACAGTTCTCTTACACTCTCTTTGAGTCCACTAAAAAATAACATTGCTCTTACCGTTAAAGAACAATTACTATTCAACTCAATCGAAACCCTTGATTATACGTTTTCATTTTTACATGATAAAGAGACCTCTTTATCCATCTCTTATAAATTTATTAATGATTCTCCTTCCTACAACTTAGCTATTGGTAATATAAGAGGTGACACTCGAGTGAAAGTCCTTAATGGAACCTTTTTTTCTTCACCTTCTACCCAATTTTCTTACAGACATCTACAAGTGAGAGAAGGGGAGGTGAGAGATAGCTCATTAGCTATTTC
>SABI01000319.1 GCA_009929055.1 Spirochaetia bacterium
AGAGAAGATGGTAAGAGGTGAGATTACTCCCAAAGAAGTAGATAGTATCAACAGAAACTTGGTTATTAGAAATAATGCCAAAGCTAAGTTGAGAGAATACTTCTGGAATAGTAAGTTTGCCACATCACAAATCATTGAACTCACTACAACTGACCTTGCTTTCTATACGAATATAGAAGACTTTCAAAAGAGATATAAGGAAGTTCATGCTCCTGCTCTCAGACTTAATACCAACTCTAAGTATGGTAGAAAAGAAGAGAGAACTATTTATCTAAAGGATAATGAGATTGTATCTTCTGTACTTGATGATATTGCAACTGTACTTGATGAAAGAGTCAAGAAAGGTGAGATGCTAAAGAGAGATAGAGATTTAATCTTAAACAAGTTTAGAGGAGTAAATGTAGCAGATGCTCAGGCTTATAGGTCATTAAGTTCTTACAGAGCTATTCTTGATATGTCTGGTCAGTGGACAGATGATATGCAGAGAGCCTTTGATAACTTCCAAAATGGTAAGTGGGATATGGCTGATTTCAATATTATCTGGCAGACTAAGAAACCTTATGTGTACACTCAGGTGAATAATATGAGTGGAGTTCAAGGTCATACAGGCGTTAAGACACCAGTTCAGCATAAGAACTCAGAGTTCCTTCTTATGGCTATGCACCAGTTAGTTTCAGGTCCACTTGGTAAATCAGGTAAACTTGTAGCTATCAATGAGTTCATGGAAGAGAATGGAATTGATGTAGTTCAATTTGAATCAACTACTAAGGTTGGGAAACAAGGTGTAATTGATTTGAACAGTGTCAATACTAAGGAAGATGTCAAGTCTGTACTTAAGAATGCCACTACTCAGAATGGTGTTGAGAATCCTAATGTGGTTCATAAAGTAAGCTATGAGGATTATGGTATTCAAACTGCAACTCCAGAACATGCTATTGATGCAATTCAGTTAATTGGTACTCAGATTAGAAAACTGATTACAGCAGATATTAGTCCTGATACTATAATTGAGGTAAATGGTAAGAAAATGACTAAACAGGAATGGTTAGACTTATATAATGCTATTAACACTGAGAATATCATTCAGGCTTTTGCTGATGTAAATGAAATCTTTAAAGACCCCAAACAGGTTGAGAAGATTCTTCTTGAAGAATTGAGAGGTAATCAAAGATATGGAATTGATATGATTAGAGCTTGTACCCTTAATGAAAAGGGACAATTCAACATTCCAATGTTTGACCCTGTACAATCTCAGAGAGTTCAAACTTTACTCAATAGTATCATCAAGAGTAGGATTACAAAGCAGAAGATTAGGGGAGGAGCACTTATTCAAGTTTCTGACTATGGTCTTACTGATGAATTAAAGATTGTTTTTGAAGGTGAAGGGGAGAACAAGAGAATTAAATATCTCGAAGTTTATATGCCAGCTTACAGTAGGAAGTTCTATGAACCCCTTATGAAGGCAGGTACTCATGAACTGGATGTAAATAAATTACCAGACAGCTTGAGAAAGTTGATTGGTTATAGAGTTCCAACAGAGGACAAATACTCAATGGCTCCTCTTTATATTAAAGGTTTCTTACCTCAGCAGAATGGTTCTGCAATTATGCTCCCAGCAGAGATTACTACTTTAAGTGGTTCTGACTTTGATGTGGATAAATTGTATATCATGTTGCCTGAGTTTAAGATAACTCCCAAGTATAATAGAAGGCAGTTTGTTGATGATTTAGTTGCTCAATTAACACAAGGAAAAGCTATATCTCCTGAAATTTTGAAGGAGTATAAACAGAGTGTAAATAAAGCCATAGATGAAGGTAGGAAAGCTCCTAAGGATAGTCAGGAATACAACCTCTGGATGACATATAAATCTAATAGAGAGAAGTATAGAGTATCTTCTGAGGACAAGATTGAGAAGATTGAATATGACTTTAGCAAGTCTCCACAAGAGAATAGTCTTGAAGCCAGAAACAATCTATTGATTGATATGATGTGGGGTGTTCTGACTAATGCTGACACTGCTTCAAAGATGCTTAACCCCGGTGGTTTTGATTATCAGAAGAAGTCTGCAAGAATGATTAATATCCTTCAATCAAGTAGAGAGTCTGAACTAAGAAAAGAACTGAATATTCCTGAGAATCAAAGTACTCTTTCCAAGTTACAGAGTATGGATTTGAGGCAACTTGACAAATTGGCAGAGAAGTTCAAGAAGAAACTTGACCCTCTTAACCCAAGAACTCAGGTTAAACTCCATCAGCAGAATATGACTGGTGCAGCACTGATTGGTATTTATGCCAACCATAATGCAAACCATGCTTTGATGCAACATACTGAATTAGGTCTTGATACTGAGAATGGCTCTTTCTTACTTAATGGTAAGAGATTAACTTCTCTTCATGGTCTGATGAATGACAACAAGGAGTATATCTCAAGGAATAATGCAGGTTTCCTTGCTGCATCTGTGGATAATGTAAAAGACCCTGTACTTGCTTCATTGAATCAGAATACATTCACTGCTGATGCCTCAATGCTTTTAAGTAGGCTTGGTTATAATCCTGTTGAAATTGGTTTGATTATCGGTTTGCTTGGTGCTTATTTTGCCCAAAATCTTTTTGTTTTTGATAATTTGATTAGTTATATACTATTTTATGTTGTTCTTGCTTATCTGTATTCAAGAGATACACAAGGTGAAAATATCAATCCAAAA
>SABI01000320.1 GCA_009929055.1 Spirochaetia bacterium
GCTATATTCTTGTCCCATATTAATGTAATTAGAGTCTTTGAACAAACATTTCAAAGAGCAGGACTACAGGTAGCTTTTACTCAAGGATATAATCCTAAACCTAAGATGGAGTTTGTAAATCCATTAGCGACAGGGGTGAGTGGCTCTTTTGAAGTGATGGCTGTTGAAATCGAACATGGAGCACAGCTTGATGAGAAAGCGACTTTAGCATTATTAAATAAATATTCTCCAGTTGGTTTTTCCTTTAAAAGTATGCAAGTTATTGATACAGAAAGGAGAGTTACTCTTAGTAAACACCTTGGTGGGAGTATCTATACTATTAGTGAATTAGATGACCAAGAGATGAGAGAGTCACTCGATAATTTAAGTAAAACCTGTTCTAAAGAGGTCAATGTAGCAAAAATCAGTATAAAAGGTGCCTCTTCCTATACAGTTATTATCAACGGAGAAAGAAATCCCCTTAAAACCTTATTTGGTATAGAAAGGGATAAATTTGATCTCCTCTCTCATATGAAGATGCATAGAGAAAACCTCTTTATAGGAGAATACCACGATAATTACAAAGACTATTCTACATTCTCCACTATATGGCAATAATAGTAGTGAGTATCACTTATTTGAACCTTTGGTGGAGCAACTTTTTTACAAATAGGGCCTACTTGCCTATGGCATCTTCCCGCGAAAGGACATCCTTTTATTTTTTTGCTAGGATTAGGTAAGCCACCCTCCAAAGTAATAGCCTCTTTTTTTAACGAAGGGTCAACTTCAGGAACTGCAGAAAGAAGGGCTTCTGTATATGGATGGAACGGTGGAGCCATTACCTCTTCTCTTGTGCCGTACTCAGCAATTTTACCAGCATACATCACCAAGATAAAATCACTTAGATAGTTAATTACATGTAAGTCGTGAGAAATAAAGAGATAGGCTGCCTGTGAATCCTTTTGCAAGTCATTAAGTAAATTGAGTACAGAAGCTTGTACAGATACATCTAAGGCACTTGTAGGCTCATCACAGACAACAAGAGAAGGTTGTATAGCAAGTGCTCTTGCTATAGCAACGCGTTGTTGTTCTCCTCCACTTAATTGTTTAGGTTTTTTATCTATATATTCTTCCCCTAAGTCTACTTTTCTTAAAAAATAGATTATTTCTTCTCTAAGGGCTTTTCTATCTGTTTTCCCCGCTAATTTTTTCATAGGTCGGCCAATAATCTTTTCAATCGTATGACTTGGGTTGAGACTTCGACCAGGGTTTTGAAAAATGAGTTGTATTTCTTTAAGGATTTGTTTATCACGGTGATTCCAACTAAGACCAATATTTTCTCCATTATAGAGTAAATTCCCACTTGTTGGTCGATATAGGCCAGCAACCATGTGACCTGTTGTACTTTTACCACACCCGGACTCACCTACAATACCAAGTACTGTACCAGAAGAAACTTCTACATCAATACCATTTACTGCATACACTTTTTTTCGATTTCCATACACTTTAGTAATTTTTTCGAGTTGTAATAGGGTGGATGTTTTATCAACGTTCTCTTTCAAAGGAGTAATTTTCGAATGAAGAGCCTTTTTAGGTTTTTCTTTGATATCAGAGGCATAGGCTCTGTCGCAGGCAGCTGTATGAGATTCTCCTACACTGCGCATGCCATAAAGAGATTCACAGGTACTGTTTCTTTTCTCGCACCTATCAACAAATGGACAGCCAAATTCATTTTTACCCCTTTTCTTTACATATCCTTTGATTGTATTAAGTTCAGAATTCTCTTTAATTACCCCTTTTCGAGGCATGCAATTTATTAGAGCTCTTGTGTAAGGATGATGAGGATGTTCAAAAATTGACTTCTTTGGGCCCATTTCTACTATTTCCCCATTATACATGACTACAATATTATCACTCACCTTATTAATAACTCCCATATCATGAGAGATATACATGAGAGACATGTGTAGTTTGTCCCTTAAGTGAGAGATAGAGTCAAGGATTACCGCCTCAGTCGTTACATCTAAAGCAGTAGTAGGTTCATCTAATATTAATAGGTCAGGTTTACATAGTAGGGCCATAGCAATACATATTCGTTGTTGAATTCCACCACTTACTTGGTGAGGATACCTTTTTACAATGCTTTTTGGGTCTCCTAAATTCAACATTTCTAATGCCTTGATTGAGGCTTTACGAGCAGCTGTTTTACTCAGTTTTTGGTGGTAAATTCCTACTTCATCGAGTTGAAACCCGATAGTGAGTGAAGGATTGAGTGAAGAGTCTGGATTTTGAAAGACAATTGCTATCCTGTTTCCACGATATTCTTGCAACTCTTTTTCATTTTTTTCAAATAAAGAGTCTCCCTTGAAATAGATATTTCCATCTACATTCGCATTTTTGGCTAAATAACGCATTATGGCAAAACTTAGTGTACTCTTTCCACATCCACTTTCACCAATAATTCCAATCGACTCATCATAATGGAGAGAAAAAGAGACATTTCTTACTGCACTAAAGGTTCCTTCAAATGTATCGAAATGAACACTCAAGTTATCTATATCTAATATGTTTTTATCGTTCATGTACTAATACCTTACTGACAAAGTCAGAGAATATAGAGATGGCGATTACCAAGGACGCTATAGCTAAAGCTGGAAAAAGTACTGTCCATGGAGCCTGGGCGATTATCGGCTTGTTTTCAATAACCATCAT
>SABI01000321.1 GCA_009929055.1 Spirochaetia bacterium
ATCATAGAGTCACTTATGATGATTAGCACTTTTTTGTTATATCGATCTGCCCATACTCCAGCAAAAGGGGAGATTAAAAATGCTGGAATAAAACTACAGGCAACAGAAATACTCATCATCAATCCACTTTGCGTTGTCATCGTCACATGCCAAATGATTGCAAATTGGACGAGTGATGAGCCAAAAAGGGAAATGTTTTGACCAATGAGAAATATAATAATCTGTTTTTTCCACGAATGTTGCCTTACTTCCTTCATCGATACCTCAGAGGGAACAATACTCATTTTGACTAGTAATAGGCAATACTACTTTTGTCCTTTCAGCAGTTCATGAAGAGAGTGGAGACGAGAGACACTATCGATTAAGCCACCCTGCCGAGAGGTGGCAAGCCACAATTGTGAATAAAGGGGAATTAGCATTGCTATTTCGATAGCAAGCCTCTTTTTTCTTTCTTTAGGTATTTCTTCTATCGAAATATGTTGTGTAGCTAATAATTCTTTTCCATATTCAGCTAAAAAACTAAGGAGTTGAATAGTAAAAAGGAGTTGATCTTTCATTTGGCAATTAACAAGAGGCATTTCATTAGTAAGCCTATTGAGTAACCTTACTAACAGGCGCTTTTCTCTTTCAAATGTGTAGCCTCTAGCTTGGAATACACACTCTCTGTAATAAGGAACTTGATGAAAAAGGAGAATTGCCCCTAAGAGTGTATTGTTATGAATATGCTCTTCATAGAATTCCCCTACTTTTTCAATTTCAAAAAGGATACTTGAAAGAGTTCTATAAATCTTAGTATGGAAGGTATCTCTATATGAAACCAATTTTGGTACCATCTCTAAAGAAGTTGTAATGAGAAAATTCATATTAAGTTCATCAATTAATTCTTTATTCCAAGAGAGTAGCCCAGCAAGAATGATAGGGGGAATCATCAATGAAAGTTGTTGCATATGTCCGTTATCACCCCACTGAGTAATAAGGAACCCTTTTGCATGGTAGGTATGTGCATTTTCGATTCCGCTAACAATATGGGTGTATGCATTTTGCCATCTCCCACTTAAACAATTCCAATCAGAAGTTCCACACCCTACATAAAACTCTTTATCAGCTTCATAGAGGGCTTTACAGCCATGTGCTATTGGAACATTAGCTTCGTATTCCCATTGACAGATAACAATATCTTTAGGGATAAGGGGAATGATGTGAGGATACTTTAACACTACATCGGCCCATATCATCGTCTTTTTGCCAAGAGAAGTAAGTATTGAATGAAGACTCTTTATATAATCAAGATAGACAAATTCCAACCCCTTCTCTTCACAAGCCTTCTTACTCCTTCCATTACCAAAACCCCAAGGCTCATCTCCTCCGATATGGATATAATCACTCGTAATGACTTGAGTAAGTTGGGTATATAAATCTGTAAAGAAGGGAAGAACGCCCTCCTGTACAGGGCTTACTGTGGTATCAACATCTCTAAAGACACCCCACGGATCAACATATCCATCGGGGTTTTCAGCAAGGGGGAGGTATCTTTTGTATTTTAAAAACCTCTCCATATGACCAAATGAGTTTTGATTAATAATTAATTCAATCCCTTTTTCTTTACAGTAAGAATCTATCATGATGATATCTTTTGAAGTATAAGGAGAGGCCTTTTGATGAACCTCTTCATGGCCAACATAGCTATAAGTATGCTCAATATATAATATGAGTTGATTAAATTTGAGGATACCAAAAAGATCAATGAGATTAGTAATAGTGATTAAAGAATATACTCTATCTCGAGAAACATCGAGCATCACCCCTCGCTTCTCTCTATCTGCCCAGTCTTCTATTTCACCACAATCAATATATCCTCTTGCACTAAAACTGAGGAGAACCTTCACGGTTGTGAGAGCTATATGAAAAGCTTGGATGGAACTCGTGGTTATAGTAATATACTTCTCATCAATGAGGATATGGTACCAATCATGCCTTGCTTCATCCTTTTCTACTTCAATGTACTTTATTTGAGGAGGAATAGGACTACCAATATAATAGTCTACTATTTGTTTAAAAGAATACTCATTAACATAGAGGACTTTTTGTGAATCTACCTTAATTACTCGAGGTACAGTTAAAAACTGCCAATTCCCTCTTTCCCCTAAATTCTTCATTCAAGTTTTTCCTTTAAAAAAAGATGTTATATTCATTATTATACATACTCTTTCTAGAGAATCAATAAATCTATAAAATCAGGTTTTTAATTAATAACTTTTATCATCTTCTTCTAGTAGAGTATATTTAACCTTAATTCTTTTCATCTAAAAAGATAGAACAAATCTCTCTTTTTCTGATATGATACTTTTCATATGAACAGACCGCACACCCAATTAAAACATACAGGTTCTCTCTCTTTCCTCCCAACAACAAAAGAAGAGATGAATCAAAGGGGTTGGGATCAATTAGATGTATTATTTATTAGTGGGGATGCATATGTAGATCATCCCTCTTTTGGGGCAGCCCTTTTATCTAGGTTAATGGAGTCTCATGGTTATAGAGTTGGAATTATAAGTCAACCAAATATTGCTAACATTGAAGAGTTCACTGAAATGGGAACTCCTCGACTCTGCACGATGATTAGTAGTGGAAATATTGATTCAATGGTCCTTCGCTATACTGCGAATAATAAAAGAAGAAATGATGATCC
>SABI01000322.1 GCA_009929055.1 Spirochaetia bacterium
AAGCAGGCTATCTTAAGGAAGATATCTTAGGTATCAATCAGTTAGATAAGTTTAAGATGATATTGAGTTTAGTTAAACAACATTATGGAGAAGAGGTAGATATTTGGAATGTTCCTTTAGATCAACCTGAGGTGTTTGGAATGTTCCAGAGAGGGGAGAATGGTGATGTATTTCACTTAGGTAGTCCAAGTTTAACTAGATTTAGTTTATCAGTAAAGCCTACCCATATTGAAGACTTAATAGCAATGTTGGCTGTGTATAGACCAGGTCCAATAGAAAGTAATACTCACAATGAGTTTGTAGTACTTCGACATGGAGAAAGAAACCCAGTCTTCTATCCAGGAACTGAAGAAATTACAAAAGATACCTATTCACTAATTATTTATCAAGAACAGATCATGCAGATTTGTCAAAAGATTGGTGGATTTTCTTTAGTTGAAGCCGATGATATTCGTAAGGCAATGGGTAAGTTAAACCAGAAACTTCTTGATTCATATAAAGAGAGATGGTATTCTGGAGCACTTTCTAATAACTACCCAAGAGAACTTGTTGAAGAGCTCTGGGAAAAGATGGTTGCCTTTGGGGGTTATGCTTTTAACAGATCTCACTCTGCAGCTTATGCACTTACAGGTTATACTTGTCAATACTTAAAGTGGAAGTACCCCCTTCCATTCTGGATTACTGCACTTGAGTTTGCTGAAGATAAGAAGGTTATGTCTTACTTATCAGAGATTGGACATAGTGGAAATATAGGAATTGACCCTCCCGATATTAATAAGTCACAACTTAAGTTTTCTGCAGACTTCGAAAAGAATAGAATTCTTTGGTCTATTTCAAGAGTAAGACAATGTGGTGAAGTTTCTATTAAGTATATCTTTGAAGAAAGAGAGAAGAATGGGCCATTTTTCTCCTTAGAAGAGTTTCTTTCAAGAGTTGATAGGTCTAAGGTAAATAAATCAGTTGTTGAGAATCTTATCTTAGCTGGTGCTTTTGATGAACTGGAGGGAGTTAAGTCACCTTCAGAAAGAAGAGTTTTAATAGAAGAGTATCGTTCTCAAATGAAAGTTAAGACTGAAAAAGATAAAGATTGGCTTTCATTAGGGACACAGTCAAAGTACTTTTATGAAGACTGGTATTGGACTCTCTTGCAAAAAAGGGTTTCAGGACTAGCTTTCTTTGATTACTATAGTCTAGTCTTAAGTCTTCCAAAGTGGAATATTCGCAAATACTCTGAAGTAAGTCAAATTAATATTCTTGAAAGTGCTAATCAGATTAGAAAGAAGATTGTATCTGCAGGAGTTGTAGTAGAAGTAGAAGATAAAAATTCTAAGAGAGGGAAGTGGATGAAGATACTTATAGAACAGAACTATGACTTCATCTGGTTATATGTCTGGTCAGATGTTTATGATAAGTATTCTCAACAATTACTGCCTTCTAAAGGTCACATTCTAGTCTTTAATGGCAGGGTTGTTTTAGATGAAAATAGGGATGAGAATATTATACAGGCTGAAGAGGACTTCCAGATAGAATTATTTTAATTTTTTAAAATAAATTTGGTAGATTAAAATATAAATATTATATTTAGTATATCAAATAACTAAACCGATGAGGTTTTAAAATAGTAGAAATTATGAAAACAGAATTAGTTAAAGCATTAGACTTTGAATTGGTAACTCAACCAGCTGCTTATTTTCACAATGGTGAAGTAAGATTAAGTAGTAAACATCAGTTAATTTCAAGAAGTAATGATGGTACCCCACTTTCAGTAATGGGAAGTAACTATCACCCTATGCTTGTAAGTCACTTTGAAGAATCTACTCAAAGACTTTCAGAGATTTCTGGTTATCCTATTGTTGGTTATCAACAATTCCAAGAAGGGAGAGTAATTCTTTCATTTCTTGAAAATACCAGAAAACAAGAAGCTGCAGGCTTCCCTATTGGAGACTATATTGTAGTAGGGAGTTCAGTAGATGGGACTCGTCCTTTCTTCGTTGGTACTTCTACTATTCTTATCAGATGTACTAATGCCTTCTCACAGATTAATACTATTGAGAGAGTTAAGCATACAAAGTCAGCTCCAGTAAGACTTGAAAAGCTTTATTCATACTTCAATGAATATGTTAATGGCAGAGAGAAGCTTTATACAGACTTTGAAGAAATGACTGAGTTTAAGATAACTGATGCTGTCAGAGATGAATTTGCAAAGTTCATGATTGAAGCTCCAGAAGGCCAGGAGATTGGAACAAGAAAGAGTAAGAGACTTCTTGAATTGATTGATTGTATCAGAGTTGAGTCAGCTGACGTAGGAAAGAATGTTTTTGGACTTTTTCAAGGAGTAACTAAGTTCACTACTCATAATCTTCAATCAACTCAAGGTACTTTCGGAAGTGTTCTTGGTCAAAGAGCTTGGATGAATCAACGTGCCTATAATAGATGTCTTGAATATATTCGATAACTTTAAGTGGGGAGGGAGAACCTCCCCTTTATTTATACTATGGCAGAACTTATAAAAATCCCTATTGGGGATAAGATTATTGTCTTAAAACAAGAGGAGTTTGATACAGATATCAATATGGATGATATCACTCAGATTCAGTATGATAATTTGTATGGTGAAATTGTTACAGTCTCAGCTTTGATGAATAGAATTGGGATTTTAAAGGCTATGGTTGATAATGAGTACGAGG
>SABI01000323.1 GCA_009929055.1 Spirochaetia bacterium
GGCTCTGGTGGTGGTTATGTAAAAGAAAATATTATTAAATAATTTTTTTCTTCTACATAATTTTATATCAAAGCCATTCCCTCTGGAGTGGCTTTTTTAGAATGTAGCGATATTTATGGTGAAAAGAGATGTTCCTTTTTTGTTATTTCAAGGTCTCTATTGCTAAGCTAATAAGTTGATTTGTTGCCCTTATTGAAATATCTTCTTCAATGAAGCTTATCCCTTCAGCATCAAGTCCTGCTGCCCAGTTCATTGAATAGACCAATCCTGCTATTTCTATATGAGCTTCATTAGCAAGTATTGTCTCTGTAGCAGCAGTCATTCCAACATAATCAGCTCCCCATCTTCTATACATTGTAATTTCTGCAGGTGTTTCTAGACGTGGTCCATTTGTACAAAGGTAGGTTCCTTTAAGAGAAAGGGGTAGATTAAGCTCTTTAGCTTTATTAGCGATGAGAACTCTGAGCCTTCTACTGTAAGGATAGACCATAGGAGTGTGTTCAAATGGAGTAGAGAGTTCATTGTAAAATGTTGATACTCTATTATAAGAGGCATCAATAAACTGATCTATTAAGCCAAGATTCCCAGGGAGGACCATACTTGTAATAGAGCCCACTCCGTATAGGCCAATTATCTGCTTTACCTCTAATTCTTTAAGGGCAGCAATATTAGCCCTATAGTTAATAAGGTGAGGTGGTACTGTATGCCCCTTTTCATGTCTAAGGAGAATATAGATAGTATTATCTCCATACTCTTTCTTATACACATTCACAGGTCCATAAGGAGTCTCTACTTGTATGTGTTGAGTTGCTTGATCGATTATTCCTTGAAAACCACTACCGCCAATAATTGCTGAGTTCATTTTGTTTCCTTCTAGTATTCTTTTATTTCATGTGGTTGTAATACCCCTTTAGGGGTAATAAAGCCACTTATCAAATGAGGTGGAATAATATCAAAGGCAGGATAGATTCCTTTTACACCATTACTGGTAATATCCATTCCTTGAAAGATAAGCATCTCTTTTGGATCTCTCTCCTCCATAACAATATCTTTATAACTTTTCTTTTCTTTATCTGGAGAAATAGCAAAGAGGTGATATGGAATATTATAATAATTAGACAAAATTGCATTGTTTAGAGAGCCAACTTTGTTTACCGCATACCCATCGAGTGTAAGAAGATCGAGGGCACTCATGTAACGAGTAATCTTCCCTTCATTTATATAATGAGCTGCCATAGCATCACTCATGAGGGTTGTCTCAATATTCATTTCAACAAGGCTAGGAGCACTAAGGTGTGCTCCTTGAAGGTAGGGCCTAGTTTCAGGAACCCAGAGGTGTATCTTCTTTCCACTTAGTTGTGCTTTCTTCATTGATAACACAAAGGTGTGTTCAGCAAAACAGGTGGTGAAGATCCCATCATTATCTTGAATGAGAGAAGAGCCAATATCACTTAAAGAGTCATAGAGAGAGTCAAATTCATCTTCTATCTGTGTTACGAGAGTGAGAACTTTCTCATATATATTCTCTTTAGTGGTTGATTCAAAGTCTTCGCTTAAGGAGGCAATTACCCTATTGGTAGCCCTTGCAGCAGTAGTATTGGTTTTTCTCGCATCAGTTATCATTGTAATACTATGAATAAATTCCTCTAAGGAGAAGGGTATTCTGTTATGTCTCATTTCATGAGCAATAAAGACCATACTCGTAAGGGCAACCTGTAAAACTCCTCCACCTTGAGTAATCATAGAAGAAAGAGCTTGTGCTATCTCTTGAGTAGTTCTACAAGCTACATATTCATCTCTAAAAGGATAGACTTTCCTGTTATGAATATAGAGAGTTTCACCTTCTATATGAGCTATTACTTCTTTTTTTAGGACATGGGGAAGTAATTCATTGATGCTCTGTTTCATCTTAATCCCAAAAACCGATGTGGTCTTGAACTATTCGTTGTGCAAGAGCCTCATCTTTAATTGGTCCTACTACAGTAATATCTTTTTGTCCTCTGTCGATAACTTGTCGAGAGGGAAGATTAAGGGTGGGATTTTCTTCATTGCTCCCTGTAAGGCTTAGAAGATCTTCTTCACTTAAAGCATACACAAGACGTCCAACATTAGTCCAATAGAGGGCTCCAGTACACATTGCACACGGCTCTATAGTGGTGTAGAGGGTACAATCTTTCAAAAAATCTCTCTCATATTTTTTTGAAGCTCTTATTAAAAGGGCTGTTTCTGCATGTCCACAATCGTTATGTCCACTAACCACTTCATTTTCTTGTTCTAATAAGATATTGCCATCTTTATCAGCTAATACTGCTCCAAAGGGGTGGTTTCCCCCTGCCCTCGACTCTGTTGACACTCGTGCTGATTCATACACTAATTCAATATCTCTAATTGTTAATTCACCTTCAATGGTTGCCATAATTCATCCTTATTCTCTAAATATAATGCCATCGTAGCACAACGAGAAGATTATGAGTAAGATAATTATATAAAAAAGCGAAATAACAGAGTTATCCTTTCACAGCCCCCATAGTGAGCCCTTTGACAACATACTTTTGGAATATCATAGTGAGGATGAGTTCTTAAATTTGACGTAAAATTTTCATTTACATGAATATTTTTTTCATACATAATAGGAGATACCTAAGGAGCATGTAGATATGGATAAGATGGAAGGGAGTTG
>SABI01000324.1 GCA_009929055.1 Spirochaetia bacterium
GGCGAATATTGCAGAAGTCGTTCTGGGTGCTATTTTTGTTTTTTTCAGCAGCGAATAGAATGGATATGGCTTCTGGAGCAACATCCCGAACTCTTTGAGAAAGCTAAGGAGTATGAAAAAGACGGCTACACATGGATTCAAGGTGAAACTCTTTCTGATCTTGCGATGCCAGAAAGAGTGAGACGTATTAAGTTGGACTACATCAAAAAACAAGAGTCGTTCAAAGCTAAGAACAAAAGCTCATTACTCATTGATATGTTCGATGATGATGATATAAATTGTGCAAACTGTTTTATATAGAATACGATGGCAGGATATTGGGCTTTTATAGCAGAAGATGATAATGAGTCTATATACAGACTAGAATATTTTCATAATCCATTGCGCTGGAGTGATAATATGATAGATTATCCTATTCACAATGTTAATCGTTGGTCTCAAGAGATTAAATATTTAAACGATGATGGAAACATGATCTCTGATGATATCTCTAGCTTATGGAATAAGGTTATTTGGAATCCGAATACTAATAAAATGATAGTTAAGAATCAAACGGCTGTTAAACTATTATTGTTGTATGTTTACGACCAAGATTCATTGAGTATAAGAGAAAAGAATGATCTAATAGATCGATATGCTCTTTTACAAGGGATTAACCTGGATGAGGTTGAACCTTATCTGGAACAGTATAATCTAAATAGCTATGCTCAAAAACAATATTGAATGGCCTGTACACAGGCAGTTTACTTCAGATAAAGAGTGGGAGCCATTATACTTCTTCTCTGAATGCTTATGTAATAGTATGAGCTTCGATTTGTCTTTAGGGTTCTTTAGCAGTACTGCAATAAGAACATTGGCTTGTGGCTTTGCTACTTTTATATACAATGGTGGCATGATGCGCCTTGTCATCAACAATATTCTGTCAGAAGATGATAAAAATACGCTGTTAAAAGCAACCAATGGAGAGATAATCTCATCGTTTAACTTAAGCGATATAGCCAAGCTAAGAGATTCTCTGTCAGCTTATGACAGGCAGTTTTTTGATTGCCTTGCCTTTCTTATAGCTAATAATAGAATTCAAATATTGGTAGTTGAGCCTAATAGTGGATGCGGTATATCTCACACTAAATCGGGTGTATTTTTTGATGGGAAGAACTACGTGGCTTTTAATGGATCGTGCAATTTTACCAAAACAGCTTTGTTAGATAATATTGAGAGTGTAGATGCTTACTGTGATTGGGATGGTGAAGTCTTAGTTGCAAAGATTGATAATATAAGACAAGAGTTTGAAAGTAAGTATAATAAGAGTGATGACACGATAAGATATATAGATCCAACAGATATAACAGTCTCGATTCAGAACTTCTTTAAAGAAAAGGAGATATCGGAACTGCTAAAGCAAGAGATTGACTTGATTGAAAAAGAGATTACTATTCAATCACAATCTCAACCTATAAGAGAAAATATAAAGCATATACTTGACAAAGCTAGATCAAAACTTGATAAAATAATAGTTATAAGTGAGTCCAAAAAGAGCCTACCTAAATTCCCGTGGAACTCAGAAGCGAGAAATTATCAAAAATTAGCTTTTGAGAATTGGAAAGTAAATAATCAGAAAGGACTGTTTGCTATGGCTACTGGTACTGGTAAAACAATCACCTCTCTTAACTGTTTGCTTGAAATCTATAAGAAAACAGGGTATTATAAAGCTATTATTCTCGTGCCAACTATAACCCTATTAGAGCAATGGGCTGGAGAGTGTCGAAAATTCAATTTTAATAACATCTTTAGGGTATATTCAAAAAATAACAGTTGGAAGAATGATGTTGACACACTTGCACTTCAAGAGAAACTAGAAGGGAAAGACGAAAAGGTCTCTTACGTTATAATATCTACCTATGCTTCATTTGCGAAAGATAACGTTTTCATTCGCCTGAACGAATTTTCAAAGTCTCGAGTACTACTAATTGCTGATGAAGCACACAATATGGGATCTGGACAAATTCGCAGCAAACTAAAGGCTGTTAAGTATGGACGCAGGATAGGCTTGTCTGCGACTCCTGAAAGGCAGTTCGATGACGAGGGCAATAAAGCACTTTTATCGTTTTTTGGAGCAGAAGAAAAATACACATATGAATATTCAATGGCGGAAGCAATTGCAAATGGTGTACTGTGTAGGTATTTATACTATCCTCATATCGTCCGTTTAACTGATTTGGAGATGGATGCTTATTCAGACTTATCTGTAAAAATTGCCAAATTCGCCACTTTTGACGGGGAGTTAAAGAAAAACGATTCGGTATTAACAGCCTTATTACTGAAACGAAAACGCATTATTCATAAAGCATTTAATAAGAAAAATTGCTTTGAAAAGATAATTAAGAGACTCTACGAAGAGAATGGGTCATTAAAATATACATTAGTATACGTGCCAGAGGGAAATGAACCTGAGGATGTGGCAGATATATTCTCTAACAGAGAGACTGTTGCGGAGGATATTGAGTCACAACACCTGATAGATCAATATTCTGCAATAGTTAGAGATGTGCATCCGCGAGTTACAGTAAAGCAATTTACCTCTGAATCAGGTGGCAGAGAGAGGATACTAGAGGAGTTTGCTGCTGGACGGTTAGAGGTCCTCACTTCTATGAAGTGTCTTGATGAAGGAGTTGATGTTCC
>SABI01000325.1 GCA_009929055.1 Spirochaetia bacterium
GTAACATCTGTTGTTCTAAAGTAAAATTGCGGTCTATATCCGTTAAAAAATGGGGTATGTCTTCCTCCTTCTTCTTTACTTAATATATAGACTTGTCCTTTAAACTTTGTATGCGGAGTTATACTTTTTGGAGCACAAATTACTTGCCCTCTCTCTATATCTTCTTTGTTTATTCCTCTTAATAATACTCCTACATTATCCCCTGCTTGTGCATCATCCATTATCTTTCTAAACATTTCTACTCCAGTAACAACACTCGCTTTTGTATCTTTTATTCCTACTAATTCTACTGCATCTCCTACTTTTACTTTCCCTCTTTCTATTCTTCCTGTTGCTACTGTTCCTCTTCCTGTTATACTAAAAACATCTTCCACACTCATTAAAAATGGTTTATCTAAATCTCTTGCTGGCAATGGTATATATCTATCTACTTCATCCATTAATTTTTTTATACACTCAAATGCTGGATCATTCGCTGGTTTCCCTGCCATTCCTGCTTCTAATGCATTCGCTGCTGATCCTCTTACTACTGGAACATCATCCCCTGGAAATCCATATTTACTCAATAACTCTCTTACTTCCATTTCTACTAAATCTAACAATTCTGGATCATCTACCATATCACATTTATTCATAAACACTGCTATCGCTGGTAATCCTACTTGCCTTGCTAACAATATATGCTCTCTTGTTTGTGGCATCGGTCCATCTGCTGCACTTACAACTAATATCCCTCCATCCATTTGTGCTGCACCTGTTATCATATTCTTAATATAGTCAGCATGCCCTGGACAATCTACATGTGCATAATGTCTTGTTTCTGTTTCATATTCTGCATGGTGCACATTTATTGTCACACCTCTTTCTTTTTCTTCTGGTGCATTATCTATATCTTCATATTTCTTTGCTTCTGCACTACCGCTCAATGACAAATAATTCAATATCGCTGCTGTTAATGTTGTCTTACCATGATCTACATGACCGATCGTCCCTATATTAACATGTGGTTTTTTTCTCTCAAATTTCTCTTTTGACATCTTAATTGTCCTCCTATATTAACACCTTTTTATTATTTATCGCTACCTGTAACTTTAGCTATTATCTTTTCAGCCACATTACTTGGTACTGGTTCATATTTTGAAAATTCCATAACATACGAAGCTCTTCCTTGAGATAAAGATCTAACACTTGTTGCATATCCAAACATTTCTGATAATGGAACATCTGCCTTAACTACTTGATTTGTATCTTTATGTTCTATCCCAGAAATTCTTCCTCTTCTAGAACTCAAGTCTCCTATAATATCTCCCATGTAATCCTCTGGAGAAACAACCTCAACTTTCATCATTGGCTCTAATATTTGTGGACTAGCTTTTTTCATACCACTTTTCATAGCCATAGATGTAGCTATTTTAAATGCTGAATCACTAGAATCTACATCATGGTAAGATCCATCATAAACAGCAACCCTTACTCCCACAACAGGATATCCTGCCAAAGGACCACAATCCAAACTCTCCCTAGCTCCCTTCTCTACTGATGATATATATTCTTTTGGAATTGTTCCACCAACTATTTTATTAACAAATTCAAAATCTTTTGCTTCTTCTAAAGGAATTGGTTCTATTTCTAACCAAACATGACCATACTGTCCTCTTCCTCCAGATTGTTTAATATATTTTCCTTCCTCATTAACACTCTTAGTAATTGCTTCTTTGTATGCAACTTGAGGTTTTCCTATATTTGCTGCAATATTAAACTCTCTTTGCATTCTATCAACAATAATATCTAAATGCAATTCTCCCATACCCGCAATAACCGTTTGCCCTGTTTCTTGATCCATTTTTATTTTAAAAGTAGGATCTTCTTCAGCCAATCTTCCTAAAGCTACACCCAATTTTTCTTCATCAGCTTTAGTTTTAGGTTCTATAGCAAGCCAGATTACTGGATCTGGAAAATCCATAGATTCTAATATAATTTTAGATTTTTCATCACAAAGAGTATCTCCTGTTGTTCCTGCTTTCAAACCAACGATCCCAACGATTTCTCCTGCTTCTACTTCTTTTACCTCTTCTCTATGATTTGAATGCATTCTAAAAATTCTACTTACTCTTTCTTTTGAATCTTTTGTTGAATTTTGAATATACGAACCGGAAATCAACTTTCCAGAATAAACTCTTATATATGTTAATTTTCCAATAAATGGATCTGTAGCAACCTTAAAAACTAATGCAGAAAAAGGCTCATTATCATCTGCTTTTCTTGTAGCTTTATTCCCAAAATCATCAACTCCTTCAACTGGAGGAATATCTAATGGGGAAGGCAAGTATGCATTAACAGAATCTAAAAGCTGTTGAACTCCTTTATTTTTAAAAGCAGAGCCACATATCATAGGAATAAATTTAACTTCTAAAGTTCCTTTTCTTAAAGCCTCTACAACTTCTTTTTCTGTCAAAACTTCTCCAGATAAATATTTTTCAATCAAAGTATCATCAACTTCTGATATAGCTTCTAACATTTCTTCTCTGTATTTTTCTGCCTGTTCTTTATATTCTGCTGGAATTTCTATCACTTTAAAATCACTTCCATCATCAGAAATATATTCTACAGCTTCCTTTTCAGAATTGGCTGTGTCTTTTTGCAATGTATTAAAAATGATGCTATAGT
>SABI01000039.1 GCA_009929055.1 Spirochaetia bacterium
GTCTTGAACTGACCCCATGTGGGTTGAAAACATTAAGTTAAAGTTTCTAGGTTCTGTAAAAGAGCCTTTTGAACCACAGTTTTGACATGGGGCACTTAAATCTATCTGGTCACTTCTGAATCTACTTTTACATACTTTACAATCGACCATGGGGTCGGTGAAGTTTGAAATGTGACCACTCGCTTCCCACACTTTTGGGTGCATAAGGATAGAGGCATCAAGTCCTACTATATTGTCGTGCATCTGGGTCATTTCTTTCCACCAGAAGTCTCTAATATTATTCTTTAGTTCAACTCCAAGTGGGCCGTAATCCCATGCCCCACTTAAGCCCCCATATATCTCACTCGATTGATAGATAAATCCTCTTCTCTTACATAAGGAGACAATTTTGTCTAATGTGTTTTCAGCCATTTTTTACCTCAGTTTCTAATAGTGTTATTGCGTTATCGATTCGTTTTAGTGATTTGTCCCATCCTAATGCTCGTATTGAGTCAAATAATGGCGGGGAAACAGATGAGGTGGTGACACTTACTCTAATTGGCATAAACACCCCATTTACTTTTATGTTTAATGATGAAGCGAGCTGTGTAAGATGCTCTTCTATTACTTCATCTAATTGATCTTTATATTCCCTCATAATAGATGCTGCCCCTTTAAGAGCTTGATATGTTTCTTCTATGTTTTGTTTTTTTGGAATTAACAATGATGCATCACTTACCTCTTCATCACTATAGAGAAACTTTACCATATCTATTACATCACTTAATACTTTAAGGCGCTCTTTAATCAACGGGATGATTGAAAGGAATGTAGCTTTCTCATCATCAGTAACAGCAGAGGATATATAGCCACTAGAGAGCATGTATGGAAGTAATAAAGAAAACAACTGTTCATCACTTTTTTCCCTTATATACATTCCATTGTACCAATCAAGTTTCTTATAATCAAAGACACCTGGAGCTTTATTAATTTTTTCTAAACAGAAAAGGTTCCCTAATTCCTCAGAACTAAAAAATTCTGTTTTATCATCATAACTCCATCCTATAAGAGAGACGTAGTTAATCAGGGCTTCAGGGAGGTATCCTGTTTCTCTAAATTCTTTTACTGCAGTAGAGCCATGTCGTTTAGAGAGCTTCTTTCCATCTTTACCCATTACCATTGGAAGGTGACAATAGAGGGGTGGAGTCCATCCAAATGCTTCATAAATGAGAATATGAAGAGGGCCAGAAGGAATCCACTCTTGAGCCCTCATAATATGGGTAATATGCATACTATGGTCATCTATTACATTAGCGAGGTGGTATGTTGGAAAGCCATCACTTTTTAAAAGTACTGGGTCTGGGTTCACATCAGAATTTTTTCTTGTAATATCTCCCATAAGGACATCATGAAAGGTTGTTTTTCCCTCTCTTGGTACTTTTAACCGTATTACAAAACTTTTTCCCTCTTTTTCCAACGTTTCAACTTCTTCACTCGAGAGGTGCCTACATTTGCCGTCATATCCAATTTGTTTACTTTTAGCTTCAGTTTGTTCTTCTCGAAGGGCATCGAGTCTTTCACTTGTGCAAAAACATTTATAGGCTTTACCTTTTTCAATGAGTTCATTGGCATAGCGCCTATAGAGTTCTGTCCTTTCGCTTTGAACATATGGGCCGTAAGGGCCCCCTTGTACAGGGCCTTCATCTGGGACAATGTTGAGCCAACTGAGGGTATCATAAAGGTCTTGAATAGATTCTTCACTCGACCTTTCTTGGTCTGTATCTTCAATGCGTAAAATAAATTTGCCCTTTTGAGAGCGAGCAAAAAAATAATTAAATAAAGCTGTCCTTATCCCACCAATATGCTGTAAGCCTGTTGGAGAGGGGGCATAGCGAACTCGAACTTCCATATCATCACCACCTAACTCTGGTTAATAAAAACTATTGTATACTGATACGTTTTAACGTAAAAACGTAAAAGTAGCAACAACCCATAGATGACAAGGGAGGAGAAATATGGCGTTAAAGGGATGTAAATCAAAACTACTTACATTGTTTAGAGAGGAAAGAAATGGAGCAAAATGATAGGGAGCACTCACCTGAATTAGAATGAAGAAGAAATTCCTTTAATTCTTCTATGCTCAGGAATATTTCCCTTTCAGGCTTATACATCTCACATCAATTATGGGATAGATATGATAATATTTTTCAATTATTTTCATATATTTTCTTTTTATGAAATTTTCTTTACAGATGACTATTTGTGTGATATCGTTTTGAAATAGATTCAAGATAACGTAGTTTTACTTCAGGAGAGATAATTCCATAAGGAGAATTTTGTATGAAAAAGATGACAAGGATTACCCTCACCCTATTAGTAGTATTTTCACTAATGGGCTGTGCAACTATGAATGAGACACATCAAACAGGAATGTATGGAGAAGAGAAAGATTCAACCTATTTACTAGAATACTTTAGCATCCCTGTGATGGAAGGGACTATCGAAACAAGTAGATTCGATAGTGCAATGATGGCTGTAATACAAAGGGATGTGGTGGATGAAACTAATCTTAACATATTCAAATCCCTCATTGAAGCAACTAATTTAAGTGAACTAGCTGCTACCTATAGTGAAGAAAAGGCCATCACTAGACTCACAAAAGCAGGCCTCTTTTCAGTTGATTCAGAGATTGCCCCATTTGTAGCCTGTGCAATTGATGCAAACCTTGTTACCCCCATGGTAGCGAAAGAACTATTAGCCTCATCATCTCTTAATGGAGAAGTTGCCACGTACCTTCTTATGCAGGTAGCAAAGACAAATGGTCTAGCTCGTAATTCAATAGGTAACATAAGCGATAAAGATATCTTAGAGAAGATCTCTTTAGCTTTTAATGGATATTCCCTATTTACTGATAACAACCTCGATAAAATTGGAGCCCTTGCAGTACAGCAAAAAGCATCAACTGGGTACAACTTAAAAAAAGATTCTGACAGAGCAAACTTCTTGTCCTCTTACACCTTAAAATACGGACACGCTGATGAGACTCATCTTAAACAACTAGTGGTCCTACTTAACAGCGAAGATATTGATGCAAAAATGCAAATTGAACCAAAAGTATCGGTATATGAATATTTACTCGATTGGGGTCCTGTTCCAGAGCCAGATCAATTTTATTCAGTTCTTCAGTTTAGTGATGACTTATATTTAGCATATGCAGTAGAATATGATGTAAGATTTGAATTTAAAGATGTTTCAGATCTTAACAAATTTGATGGTATCATTAACACATACTCAAAAAAGAATGATACAAACCAAGCAGAGGGAAGTGAAGTAAGACTTATTAAAGGGGCGTGGTGGCAACCACTTTATAGTGCTTCTTTCAATCCAGATGAAGAATCCTTTAAGGAAATTGTTGATTGTGTATTAGAAGAAAATGGGTATTCTATCCACCCATTTAGCTTAAAAGAAACTTCTCAAGAACTAGTGAGTGCTTTAGAAGATTTGAGTGGATTAGAAGTAAGTGTTGAACCATTTTATGTCAACAATGCTTTCTATCGCTATCTCACTGGAGAAGATTACCAATAAAATTTTACCTATAAGGTGGTATACATGATTCCCTACGTACGGCAGAAGAAGATATATGATTATATAAAAATTCGTCAGATGGTATATTTGCAAGAACTTGCCGAATATACTCAAGTCTCTCTTCCAACCGTACGTAGAGATGTGAAAGTGTTAGAAGAAGAGGGAAAGATTCTTCTTCTTAACGGCGGTGGTGTAAAATTAAGTGAACAACTTGATCACTCTGTGACAAATAGATTAGAGGTAAACCTTGAAGAAAAACTCCTTATCTGCACGAAAGTAGCTTCTTACATCCACCACAATGATGTGATCTATCTAGGACCTGGAACAAGTGAGAATTATCTCATTGGCTCTCTTAAAGGAAAAGATGTAACAATTGTTACAAACGGAATTTTTCACGCAAGAAAGCTAGTCGAAAACGGAATCAATACAGTAATTATTGGAGGGAAATTAGAAAACAGCTTTTCAATTACCTACGGCCCCTCTGTCTTTGAAGAAATTAGTAATATGAATTTTAGTACGTGTGTAATTGGAGCAAGTGGGATATCTAAAAACGGAGTAAGTTCCTTTGATAAAGATGTCTCTATAATTAATAAAAAAGTTCTAGAAAAGAGTAAAACAAAAATTTTGATAGTTGATTCAACTAAATTTAATAAAGATTCCCCTTTTAGATTTGCATCTGTTGAGGATTTTGATTATATCTTCACGACAGATAAAGCAGACATTCCCTTCGACAATAGAGAGAATTTTATAATTTCTCATATCAATAGATCGATATAAAGAGGTGCAACCTTGAATAAAGCAATAATTGGGGGGACCGGAGTTAATTCACTTCCAAACCTTAAGGGCCCCTATACAACTATTACCCCCCATGGCAATGTAGAAACCTATAGGTTTACCATTAAAGGAGAAGAAATTCTTTTTCTCCCTCGCCATGGCCTTAATCACACAACTCCGCCACACAACATCCCTTATAGAGCAAATATATATGCTTTGAAAGAGTTAGGAGTTTCTTATATCTACGCCCTTGCTACAAGTGGTTCAATTCATAAAGAGATTCCTGTTGGCTCTATTGTCGTTATTGATGACTTTCTCGATTTTACCACTAATAGAGTTAAAACATATTTTGATGGGAGCGACTCTGTTGTAGCCCACTGTGATATGAGTGACCCATACTGTTCTAATTTAAGAAAATCTTTTATCCAAAAGGCAAATGAAAAAGGAATTAAGATAATTCCTAAAGGGGTCTATGTATGTACTGATGGTCCTCGGTTTGAGAGTAAAAGTGAAATTAATATGTATAAAATTCTTAAAGGAGATATTGTTGGAATGACAGGCATTCCAGAAGTACTTCTTGCTAAAGAATTAGGGATCTGCTATGCATCTATCGGATTAATATCGAATATGGCTTGCGGGGTGAATGATGAAAATCTTGCCTCTATTGATCATAAAAATGAAATAATTCAAGCTAAGATCGATACAATAGATATTATTAGTGACCTTTTTTGCTCAATTGAATTAAACCAAAACAGATGTGAATGTACAACTTCAGTACTTTACCTTTAATAACAACAAAATAGTGAGGAGAGACCAAAATATGAATACAATAATTCCCGTCATGTTAGATGAAAGTGAAAAAGCACTCTATCTACTCGATCAAACCCAGTTACCTGAAAAAGAAATATTTCTCGTTCTCGACAAAAGAGAGGATATATTTGAAGCTATTTTGAAATTACGTGTAAGAGGAGCCCCAGCTATTGGTATTGCTGCGGCTTTTGGAATGTATGTATGTCTATTACATGGCTCCTACGCTACTATTAATGAGATGGTAGAGGATGCTTCTTCTTTGAAAGCATATCTTGCTTCTTCTAGGCCTACTGCAGTAAACCTCTTTTGGGCACTAGAGAGAATGGAAAAGAAACTTCTTTCTCAAAAACAACTACCAGGGGCTTCTATTGAAAAAATTCTTGCTTCACTTAAAGAAGAAAGTTATGCAATTCTTACAGAAGATCAAGAAATGTCTAAGGCAATTGGAGAACATGGCCTTACCCTCTTTAAAAAAGGGATGGGCATCATGACCCATTGTAATGCAGGAGGACTCGCAACGAGTGGGTATGGAACAGCGCTTGCCCCTATCTACCTTGGGCAAGAGAGGGGATATGATTTTAAAGTCTATTCAAATGAGAGCCGTCCACTGCTGCAAGGGTCTCGTCTCACCTCCTATGAACTCTTTAAGGCTGGAATTGATGTAACAGTCCTTTGTGATAGTATGGCTTCTATTGTAATGAACATGGGGAAAATTGATGCTATCATCGTTGGAGCTGACAGAATTGCAGCTAATGGTGATACAGCAAATAAAATAGGAACCTCAGGAGTTGCAATAATTGCTAAAGAGTATGGCATTCCATTTTATGTAGCAGCTCCTACTTCCACATTTGATCTCAACACCCTTACTGGAGATGATATTCCTATAGAAGAGAGGGATGGAGAGGAGGTAATAAATGGGTTTGGAAGAAGAACTGGTCCTATTGGGGTAAAAGTCTTCAATCCAGCTTTCGATGTAACAAAGGCTTCCTATATTACAGCAATTATTACAGAAAAAGGGTTAATCACAGATATTACTACACAAAAGGTGAAAGCACACATGAATCAGTAGTATGAAGAAAAAGTAAATAGAGTAGGATACAAAACAACAGTTGTTTCTTTTGTATCCACCTATATAATAAGAAAGAAACATATGTTAAGGGAGAAAAGAAATGAAAAAACTAGTTTTAGTACTCGCACTCGTAATGATGACAGCTATTGTCTTTGCAGGGGGTAAAAGTGAAACAGCACCAGCACAACAGGGGTTAAATATTGCAATTATCTCAACCCCCTCTGGAGTTGATGATGGCTCTTTTAACCAAGATAACTACAATGGTATCTTAGCCTTCATCAAAAACAACCCAGGAGCAAAAGTAACTCCTATTAGGGAACCTAGTGGTGATGTTGCTATGGCACTTAAAACAGCTGCTGATGTTGTTGCTGATTATGATGTATTGGTATGTACAGGGTTTCAATTTGCCGGTATTGGTCAATTAGCTATTGAAAACCCAGAAACAAAATTTATTTTAGTAGACACTTATCCAACAGATGCTGAAGGTAATACAGTTGAACTACCAAACGTCTATGCTATGCAATTTGCAGAACAAGAATCGGGATTTTTTGCAGGTGTTAGTGCAGCAGTAGAGACAAAAAGTAATAAAGTAGCGGTATTAAATGGTGTTGCCTATCCATCGAATGTGAACTACCAATATGGATTTGAAGCTGGTGTGAAATATGCCAATGCAAAATTCAATAAAAATGTTGAAGTCGTTGAACTCACTAGCCAAGCTGGTACTGATGTAACAGGCACTAACGTTGGTGGAAACTACGTCGGCTCGTTTGCTGATGAAGCTGGTGGAAAAGTGGTGAGTGAACAATTAATTCAAAAAGGGGTAGACCTCCTCTTTGTAGCAGCAGGAGCAACTGGTAATGGTGCTTTCACCGCAGCTAAAGAGAGTAATGGAAAACTACGTGTTATTGGTTGTGATGTTGACCAATGGAATGATGGAGAATACGGAAATAGCAACGTTGTACTCACAAGTGTCCTTAAGAAAATGAGTTTAAACGTAGAAAGAGCGTTGAACTCAATTCAAGATGGAACCTTCAAAGGTGGTAACATGTTGTTGAAAGCTGATACGGACTCAACAGGCTATGTAAAAACAGCTAACCGTAACCAATTAGCCTCTTCAACTATTGAAAAGCTTGAAACTGCATACAAAGAAGTACAGAGTGGAAACATTATTCCTCCTTCAAACTTTGGTGGGTTCACCCCAGATGAATTTACGGTAAAATAGATAACTGAATAACTTAATGGGGGGACTCTCCCCCCATTATTCAATAATCAGAGACGAGTGATGAGGGAAACAGGAGTATGATGGGACCTTTAATTGAATTCAAACATGTTACCAAACGCTTTCCTGGAATTATTGCTAATAATGATATCTCCCTTGAGGTAAAAAAAGGTGAAATATTAGCGATTCTTGGTGAGAATGGAGCAGGAAAATCTACCCTCATGAGTATGCTTTTTGGAATGTATCAGCCCGATGGAGGGGAGATACATATTCATGGTAAAAAGGAGATTATCTCATCTCCTATGGTAGCAAATGAGCTCAGCATTGGGATGGTTCATCAACATTTTATGCTTGTTGAAGACCAAAGTATTACTGAAAATATTATTTTAGGAATTGAACCACAAAAACGAAAGTTTGGAATTTTCCCTTATGTTGATCTCACTAGTGCTCATAAAAAAGTGAAGGAGCTATCTAAGTTATATAAATTAGAAGTTAACCCCACTGACATTATTAAAGATATTCCCGTATCAACTCAACAGAGGGTAGAAATCTTAAAAATGCTCTATAGAAATGCAGAAATTCTCATATTTGATGAACCAACTGCAGTATTAACGCCTCAAGAAATAGAATCCCTTTTGCACATCATAGAAAAGCTTCGAGATGATGGCAAAACTATTATTCTTATCACCCATAAGTTAGATGAAGTAATGAAAATTGCCGACCGATGTGCAATTATTTGTAAAGGGAAATTAGTTGGCCTCCTTACCACAAAAGAGACTACCATAAAAGAAATCTCTGCCCTAATGGTAGGACGAGAAGTAAGTATTGGAATTACTCAAACAGATCATTCTATTGAAGATGTAGTCCTTGAAGTAGAACACCTTAGTGTCATTTCACATGAACATATTACGTTAGTGGATGATGTTTCTTTTACTGTTCGTAAGGGAGAAGTTCTCTCTATTGCTGGAGTCTCTGGCAATGGTCAAGTCGAAATTGCAGATGCTATTGCTGGCCTTATCCCCACTAAGGGGGGAAGTATCCGTCTTTTAGGAAAAGAACTTATAGGGAAAGATATTCGCTCTCGAACAGAAGCAGGGATGAGCTATATACCTGAAGACAGGCACTCTGTTGGGATCATTCTTGATTTCAACTTAAGGGAAAATCTTCTTTTAAAACAATACTACAACACCCCTTTTTGTGATAATAAGGGAATTTTACAATTCGATGAAATGAATAGTACGAGTGAAAAACTTATTAAAGATTTTGATATTAGGTGCAGTGAAGGCAATAAAACTCTCACCCGAAGTATGAGTGGAGGAAATCAACAAAAAGCAATTATTGCAAGAGAAATTTATCTCAACTCATCCCTTCTCATATTTGTACAACCAACAAGAGGACTCGATATTGGAGCAATTGATTCAATTCACCACCGTATAGATGCCTTAAGGGCAGAGGGGAAGGCTATTCTCCTTATTTCTTTAGAATTAGATGAAATTATGGAACTTTCTGACACTATTATGGTGATGTATAATGGAAAAGTTCAAACGATTCAAAAAGCATCAAATGTAACAAAATTACAAGTTGGAGAGTATATGATGGGGGCTCATGTTGAAAAAAAATAATTATTGGAAAAAGTTTTTTATTTTCTGCTGTGGGCCAGGAAAACACCAACTGTTAAGAACATCTCTCTTTTGTATTGTGGTGAGTCTTCTTACAGGCGCTCTTCTTCTCCTTATATTAAAAAAGAATCCGATAGAAGCCTATATGAGTATTTTACAGGGGTCTGGCATACTCCCTAAGCTTCGATATGCGGGAAAGAAAAGTCAGCTGACCGATTTCATGAGTTTGCTTAATTACACTACTCCTATGATCTTTGCAGCTCTATCTGTAGCTGTCGCCTTAAAAAGTGGAATTTTTAATATTTGTGTCTCAGGTATTATGGTGATTTCTGGTTTCATGGCTACGGTGATGATAGGATATACCTCTATGAATCCATTACTTGCAAAACTATTAGTAGTAATCATAGGAATAGGGGTTGGAGCTCTTGTCGGGGCTCTTATTGGATGGCTAAAATATAAGTTTAATATGAATGAAGTTGTTGTAGCGATTATGCTCAACTACATCATAAGCTATGTAGTTAGTTTTTTTATACAAACAAGGTTTGTAGATCCAATTAGTAGACAATCTGTTGAAATAGGTCAAAATGCTCGATTAACGCTCTTTAATTACGATATCTTCGGATTAAAAATGGAAATCCCTTTGATGTTTCCCGTCGCCCTCATTGTTGTTCTTGCTTTGAGATTTTTATTAAGACGAACTAAGTTTGGGTTTGAATTACAAGCAGTAGGGTTAAATACAAAAGCATCTAAATATGCTGGAATTCATGTAGGAAAAATCCTTGTCTCTACGATGATCATTAGTGGAGCCCTTGCTGGCCTTGCTGGGGTTACCTTTTATGTAGGAACAAATGCATCAATACAGCCAAGGGTTCTCCCATCTCTTGGTTTTGATGCCATTGCAGTAGCATTATTAGGAAACTTAACTATGATAGGGAGTATGTTCTCCTCTCTCCTCGTCGTTATTTTTGATAGAGGAACCACCTATATGTCTTCTCGTATGTCAGTCTTACGTGAAATTGCTGCCGTGATTACAAGTATCTTGCTCTTATTTAGTGCAATAGGAATATTTTTCCGTTCTATTGCAAACAAATATGCCCAAGAACAAGAGATGGAAGGGGGAAAATAGAAATGGAAACAATTATTATTGACGGGCTTGCATTCTCCTTGCCCCTTTTTATTATAGCAATTGGGGGGATTTATAGTGAAGGTAGTGGAACTATTAATTTAGCTCTCGAAGGATTGTTAGGGTTTGGTGCCTTTTTTGGTGGGTTGTGTGTTGCAATATTCACAACATTTTTACCTATTAACCCTACCCTTCTTATTTATGCTTCTCTTTTGTTTGCAATGGTGGGTGGTGGACTTTTGGCAGCGCTACACGGCCTTATGTGTATTAAATTCAAAGCTAACCAAGTAATTAGTGGCGTGGTGATAAATATGTTAGCATTTTCTCTTACTGCGTTTTTAGCAAATCAAATTAATGCTTCTTTGTTTGGACAAGCTTCAAATAAATTTCAACTAGAAATATTTCCTAAAGTAACAATTCCTTTAGTCTCTAAGATTCCAGTGATTGGTTCTTTTTTTACTCAGTTTTACACTTTTCAAATTATAATTATTATCATTGCCCTCTTCATGTGGTATATCCTCTATAAAACACCAATAGGAATGAGAATAAGGGCAGCTGGAGATAATCCTCAAGCTGTAGCTGCTTCGGGTGGTAATGTAAATAAAATTCGATTTTGGTCCACGATAGTTAGCGGCGCCTTAAGTGGTCTTGGCGGTATGTGCTTTGCCTACTCTATTTTCACCAACTTCTCTCCAAGTATTTTCATGGGCTTTGGCTACCTTGCCATCGCTTCCTACATTTTTGGTAGTTGGAAAATAGGAAGAACACTCCTCGCTTGTATATTGTTTGGTTTTGCTCGTAGTGGTGGGTATGTATTGGTTCAGAAATTACAATTGCCGAGTTCTTATAGTGATTTAGTCTTAACACTTCCCTATATAGTAACGCTCGTACTTCTTATCTTCTTCTCTCATAGTAATAGGCCTCCAAGGGCTCTTGGAGAGCCATATGATCCTTCTAGTAGATGATTAGGGAGTAAGAAAGACAAGGGTCTCTTGCATAGCAAAGTTTCTAGAAGCATCATCTTTATCGTATGGAATAAGGTGGGTAGCATTAGGAAGATCTACATAGTGGTTATCTTTCCTCTTTGTTGCTTTTTCGATGAGCTCACCTACCCTTTTATCGACAGTAGTATCGAGGCCTCCGGTGAATATGAGGATATGGTTATCTACCTCTCCTATTTCAGAGAGAACTTCTTTTCTTAATTTTTCTAGTTCAATAGTTTGTTTATAAAAGATATAGGACCAATATTCTTTACCAAGGTACTCATCATCCCCCTTATCTCTATTATCAAAGAAAGGAAAAGCTGGGTCTTTCTTCCATTCTACTTTTCGTTTGTCTTTGAATAATGAAAGAAATGAGAGCAAGAGTGTTGGAATAGGTCTGCATAGAAGAAGCGCTGGGGCATAAAGGACTATTTTTGAAACACTTTTCATAGTAAGGGCTACTTTAAGGGCAATGAGGCCCCCCATGGAGTGTCCAATTAAACTAATAGTTTCATACTTGCCATCAATTTCTTTGTAGCTAGAAAGAGCTTTGTCGACCCACATAGCCCTATCTGTAGTAATAAAATCATCGCCACTAGTGCCGTGTCCCGGATAGCGTGGGACAAATACATCAAAGCCACTTTCATATAATAATGAAGCAGGAAGGGCTAATTCTCCTGGATACCCAGTATAGCCATGAAAACAAAGAACTGCATGTTTTGCCTTCTCTTCGTGGATTAATGAAATTTCTTTAGCACAAGAACGTACGGTTTTTTCCATAATTATTACCTCTCGTTAAGGACATTCAATAGGTCAATTCGGCTTCTCACATTCGTTTTAGTAAATATATTTGCTATATGATTATTTACTGTATTTACTGAAATAGCAAGTTTATCACCAATTTCTTTATTCGTAAAACCCTCTTTGATGAGCAAGATTACAGAAAATTCCCTTTCACTAATACGATATTCACCTAATCGTTCTAAGGTAATTTCATTTACTACCTCTTGAGGGATTCGTTTGAAATAGATAAAGAGGAATACCATAATTGTAATGCTGAAGCCAAGAAAATAGAGAGGATAGAGGATGTTTCTCAAGTTTTCAAATATAAGGGAGAGGATTACTAGCGGGACAAAAGAAAAACTAATGATGATAATAGTTTTGCATACCATTCTCACATCTTTAGAAGCAATATTTTTTAAGTTTTTCAAGATAATTGATATAGTAAATATAAGGGTAACGATAAACAATGCACTACTTAAGGTAGAAAAGAGGCCCAATCGAATAAAGATAAGATCGAGGGTACTTAATACGATAAACACTCCACTTAAACTATAAAAAAAGATGCTATAAGGGGCACTCCAAGGCTGGGCGATAACCCAGGTAGCAAAGTAGGGAATAAAGACTATTAAGAATGCTGCATTAAGGATAATTACTGGGGTAATAATATAGTTAAATATGAGGAGAATAAGACCACTGGTAAAGAGATGGATAAAAACGATGCTTATTTGCAAGAGGACGATAATAAGAAGGGATGACAAAAAGACAATAAAATAGGGAGTCCACTCTAGTGTTTCACGCATGTGAAACACTACAGAGAGGACAAGAGCCATGCATCCAGTTGCGAATGCAAAGAGATAGAGGATAAGATAAAGTCCTTCTAATCCCATTGTTAGTTATTTTTCATCCCAATTAATTTCTGGTTATGAGTAATATCTGCATTTCCACAATAGAGGGTAATATCATTTAAAAGCTTTGTCATATTTACCGGTTCTAAACTCCCCAGTCTCGCTTTTGCTAAAGTGTTATAAGTTCCAGCATTTACTACTGCTTGTGCCTTATTTCCAAACAACTTAAGATGGAGTGAAGAGCCTTTGTCTAATAAATAAGATGGTTCTTTTGTAAAATCAGAGAAAATTCCTTTTAAACTTGCCTCTATTACAGCAACATCAGTAATTGGTAGGCGTGGTGTTTGCAAGTGAAGGAGATACCATAATGAGATGTCTGGATTATTCCATGCAAGTTTTACTTTCTTCTTATTTGCAAAACTTGTAGCCTCTTTAATATGTTCAGGGGTAATGTTCATTGCCTGAGTGCTCAAAGAAGCCCACACACTATCATAGCGGCCTCTAATTCGTTCTTTAGAAGCAACTGCAATAATATCTTCAATAGTTTTAGCCTCACTAGCCCACAGTACAGTAAGGTTTGTATATCTACAATCTTTTCTCATCTGAGAGAAGTAGAGGGACTCAGATTCTGTGCTTGTTACTATGAGAATTGTTTTTCGAGGAGCAGTGTTTATTTTTTTCCTTTTCATCTTATGCCTCCTTCTCTACTGACGAGACAAATGAGAATTCACTTGTTATCGGAAGAGCTCCAAATGAACCATTAAGATATAACTGTCTAGTTAAATCACGTTTGCTCTTTGAGAATCTAAAATCTGCAAGTGAATAATACTCGGTAGCTGATACATTATTTTTTTGAGCAAACCACACAGCATCTCGTCGTAAGACTCCATCTTTTAATAATCCAGGGTTA
>SABI01000040.1 GCA_009929055.1 Spirochaetia bacterium
TTAACCACTATTTCCCCTTGACTTATCCTCTTTGCTACTCCTAGTATTCTTATAGAGGCAAGGAGAACAAGATTGGGATGAAATCTTCAATTAAAGAAGTAGCATATTTAGCAGGAGTTTCAATAGCAACCGTTTCCTATGTACTTAATGGGACAAAAAAAGTACGACCGGAAACTGAAAAAAGAGTTTTAGATGCGGTAAAAAAACTAAACTACCATGTTAACCCTTTAGCACGAAACCTCCGTAAGGGAGAGAGTAAGTTAATTGGATTTGTTGTGAGTGATTTCTCTAACTATTTCTATCAAGAAATTGCCCTCGGTCTTGAGGCCCAACTCGCTAAAGAGGGATATCGACTCATCCTAATGGACAGCAAAGAGCAAAAAGAAAATGAGATAGAAAATGTAAAAAATCTTCTCTCTGGAGCTATTGATGGACTTGTTATCGCTCCAACAACAGAAGATTGTTCATATCTACGGTTTTTGCTTTCAAACCACCCAATCCCTGTCGCATTTGTTGACCGCCGACCAGAAGGTTTTGAAGGTGATGTAGTATTAGCTACAAATGAACAAGGAACCTATGATGCGATTAAAGTTCTTACCGACAAAGGACATAAAGATATTGCATTTCTTGGTTCTCGAATGGACTCAACAATGGAAGAACGATTAGTTGGGTATAAAAAAGGCTTACAGGATGCTGGAATAAGTGTGAATGCAAACTATATTCGTTTTGGAAATCATGAAAGCGTTTCACAACGATCATTGAGACATGGCCTCATGTATAATCATACGAGTGATCTTATTTCTAACTACAAGATTACTGCTATTTTTTCAGCAAACAACTTAGCTACTGTAGGAGTATTTAGTTGTATTAAGGAATCAGGTGTAAAAGTTCCTCATGATATTGCTTTCATCACATTTGATGACTCTTTTTGGCTCACCATGACAAGTCCCGCTATTGCAGCTGTTGCTCAAAATCCAGAAGAAATGGGTCGAGTTGCAGGACGACTCATCCTAGAAAGATTCAGCAATAGTCTCTCAACAAGGAAAGATTCTTATCAAGAGGTAAGAATTTCAACCCAGTTTATCGAAAGAAACTCAGTATGAATTCAAAAGAAATAAAATGAAGAAGAGATATTAAAAGTAATCATTACTTTTTAGCAATAGCAAATTAACTTAAAGAGGAGATCCTTACAATGGACAAAGAAAGATTCTTAAAAAAGGTATGTATCGTTACTGGCGGCGCTGGAGAAATTGGAATTTCTACTGCAATACGATTAGCTCAAGAAGGGGCAGATATTGCACTCGTTGACCTGAAAGGGATGGAGAAAGCAATAGAAAGGATAAAGAAAACAGGGGTTCGCTGTATTGGCTATACATGCAATGTGACCAATTATAGTGAGGTTGAAAAAACTGTAGCTGCAATTAGAGCTGATTTTTCACATATTGATATGCTCTTTAATAATGCTGGAATCCAGGGTGAATTTAGTCAAATCCACACCTACCCGGTAGAGGACTTTCATAAAGTAATCGAAGTAAATCTCATCGGAGCTTTTCATGTACTCAGAGCAGTCTCTGCTGTTATGGTTGAACAAAAGTTTGGTGTCATAGTAAATACCGCGAGCATGGCTGGAGTTGGCGGACCTGTGAATATGGCAGCATATGGTGCTTCTAAATTTGCCCTCGTGGGTCTTACTCAAACAGCTTCAAAGGATTTAGCTCTCTATAATATTCGGGTAAACTCAATTAGCCCAGGATATATGGGGCCGGGATACATGTGGGACAGACAAGTTGATTTACAAGCCCTCGCTGGCTCTCAGTATTATGATAAAGATCGAAATGTTGTAGCAAAACAAATGGTGAGTGAAGTTCCACTACGAAGATATGGTTCCATTGATGAAATTCCAGGAACAGTTGCATACCTTATGAGTGATGATGCTTCGTTCATTACTGGGGTAAACATAAAGATCTCTGGCGGTATTTAAGATAGAAATGAGGTGCTACTAATCCATCTTTTTTCTAAAAAAAGGTGGGTTTAGTTACTGATGGGAAAAATAGATTCTTCATAGATGTATTTTTAAGCCTCAAGAGGGAAATAAGTTGTACGCTATCTCCCTTTTGAGAGATTGGTTATTGTGCTATAGGTACCTTAATAACTGTTCTTCTTTATCAATAGTCCCGAGAACGCGGGGCGCTATCTCAAGTATATGTCCTTTTTGGAAGCCAAACCCCCAGTCAACTGCAACAAAATCTACCCCTACACTAAGTGCTCCATCTAAATCATGAGGAGTATCTCCTACCATGATAACTTTAGAAGTATCCTCTATGTGAAGATCTTCTAAAGCGAGCTCAATTATATCTGCTTTTGACAACAACAATTCTGTACTAGAACCTCTAATAGTATCAAAATAATTGAATAGCCCCTTATTTTTAAGTATTTCGATAGCTACATCTTCATGCTTTAATGTTGCAACTCCAAGGGAGATATTTCTTGTTTTTAAAGTAGTGAGAAGATCTACGATTCCAGGATATACTTCTCCTAGATACATATTTCCTTTAGCATACTCTTTTCTATAGATATCACAAGCCGGAAGAATCAGTTCTTCATCAAGGCCACATGCAACTCTAAAGCATACTGCTAGAGGAGGCCCCACAAACTTTCTTAATTGAGCATCACTCAACTCTTCATACCCAAGCTCTCTCATAGTGTAATTTGCTGTAGCAAATATTCCTTTTGAAGTATCTACTAACGTTCCATCTAAATCAAAAATAATCGTGTTATGCATAGGAGGTACTGTAGGACATTATCTTATTTTTCTCAAGGTATTAACCCCTTTTACCCCAATAATGAGGCAAGCGATAAGTAAACATAAGAATTTAATATTTGTTGAAATACTTGCAAGGAGCAAGACTTCTTTTTCAATTACTGCATGATTAAGAAAATATAAAGAACATCCATTTTCTATAATATCGCCAACACCACTAAGGGTAGCAAAGAGTCCGAGGAGAAAAGAAGAGGGAAAGAATGAGATAAGAAGTGGGTAAAAAAAACTTACAAAAAGGGAATCGATAAAAAATTGGATATAATATGGAGATAATTGAGTTTGAGGAAGAAGAGATATAGCATGGGCAACTTTATCAGGGGTAGAGATAAAGATAAGGTCTATAAGGGCAGAAGAGTCTATATCCAAGGTGAAAATAAGTTTGGTGAGCATGAGAATATAGAGAAATAACGAAATCCCTATAGCAATATATTGTTCCTTGCTCATTCGTGTGATTAAAGATGACCTTCTCTCCATTTTTTTTCCTCCTTTTTGCACTAAAAGAATACTAGAGGAGGAGTATTTCCTCTTCCCCATTTTCTCTTTAATGGTATACTACCATAGCTGTAAGAGAGGTGTGTAATGAAATATGTTCGTTTTAAAATAGATGAAGAAGTTAAGTATGGAATAATTAAGGGTGAACAAGTATGGCTTCTCACTCACTCTTTTCTTGAAGATTATGAAGTAACTAATCAATCCTACTTATTAAGTGAAGTAACACCTCTTTCCCCTACTCTCCCTTCTAAGGCTGTCTGTGTTGGCCTTAATTATGCAGATCATGCCATGGAGATGAATATCCCTATCCCATCAACTCCTATTCTCTTTATGAAACCATCTAGCTCCACTATTGGACCCGATGAAGCTATTGTCCACCCGACATTATCAAAAAGGGTCGATTATGAGGGAGAACTCGCTATTGTTATCAAAAAAGAGGCGTATCAAGTACCTCTTGAAGAGGTAGGAGAGTATATCCTTGGTTACACATGTGCTAATGATGTAACTGCTCGAGATTTGCAAAAGAGTGATGGACAGTGGACAGTTGCCAAAGGGTTCGATACCTTCATGCCCCTTGGTCCTATTGTGAGTGATGAAGTTGACCCAACCATCCTTAGTATAAAAACTTCTCTAAATGGAAAAGTAGTACAACAAAGTAATACAAAACACTTGATTTTCTCTGCCCATTATCTTGTTTCATATATCTCTTCCATTATGACTCTCTACCCTGGAGATGTGATTCTCACAGGAACCCCAGGGGGAATTGGAAAGATGGAAATAGGGGATAAGGTGACAGTTGAGATAGAAGGAATTGGATCTCTTACCAATACCCTCCACTTATAAACTAATTTTATATCACTACTGCTAACACTAATTCTTCTCATTTTTTAAGAACTAAGAGTTTCTTTTCTGTTGCTTGGAATAATTTATCACACAATAATACTATTTTAGATAAAATAGAGTTTACCCATTCCTCTTTTTCTGCAATAGTCTTTTGTATGGAACTCATATTAGGTCAAACCCTCGCCCTCTTCACAGCGTTGTGCTTTGCACAAAACTCTTTGATTTATGCTCACGTTGGAGCAATTGTCAGCTCTTCCACCACAGCCCATATCAGACTATGGATTGCTGTCCCGTTAATTCTTGTCATTCATCTCATTTTTCAGGGGACACTGGTCCCTATTGGGGTTGCTTTTCAATCATGGGTATTTATTGGATTAAGCGGTGTGTTAGGGTTTTGTATAGCTGATTTATTTATCTTTAGTGCTCTTGTAAAAATAGGAGCTAGGCAAACTATGGTTATTATGACCACAAGTCCCATTTTTTCTACCATATTTGCTTATCTAATCGAAGGGGAAGTGATTACTGCTTGGCAAGCCTTTGGTATGACCATCACCCTTCTAGGAGTAGCTTGGGTTATTCTTGTTGACAGAAACAAGAAAGCAACCGCTAATAAAAAGAATATTCAAGCAGGAGTTGCTTTTGCAATTCTCGGGGCCCTCACTCAAGCAGGGGCAATGGTGTTAGCAAAAAAAGGGATGGCAGGAAGTGTTCACCCTATCTCTGCAAATGTAATTAGGTTGCTATTTGGTCTAATTTCTTTAATTATATTTACTGCCATAAAAAAATCTTTTTTCTCAGATTTTAAATTATTTATGAATAGGGGAAACAGAAAAGTACTCATCCTTATTATTCTAGCTGCTATTGTTGGACCAGTTCTTGGTATTATACTTAATCTTTGGGCTCTCAGTATTGCTCCAGTTGGCATTGTAACAACCTTGTCGCAAATGACGCCTGTCCTTTTATTACCTTTAGAAAAATTTGTCCTCAAGCGCTATGTAAGTCCTTTAGCAACAGTAGGAACTTTTATTGCTGTGTTAGGAACAGTTCTTCTCTTTATTTCACCAGCTTCTTTCTAGGACTTTATGGACAAAACAGTAGCTATGCCTTACTATATCAATAATCGTAATTGAGGAGTATTTTGTATGGATTATGAACTCTCATATGTATTAGTGAGCCCTTATACTGTTGCAAAAAGTCGTATTGGTGGCGTCCTTTCTCGACTGTTAACACGGGTAGATTTAGAATTGGTGGGAGCTCAAATATTTTTAGCTGATAATCAATTTGCAAAAGAGTATGCTGCAATATTAAGTGGGCAAGTAGATCCACTGAACACTTCTGCTTCTTCTTTGTTAAGTGATTATGTTCTTCGTAACATTGCTCCTAGTGGAAAAAGAGAGCATAGAACACTCCTCCTTCTTTTTAGAGGCCCTCACGCTTGTAAGAAACTTAGTGATTTCTGTGGGGCCCTTTATGCAGAAAACAGGGGAATTGAGTCCCTTACAGGAGAGACTATCAGAGATACCTATGCTGATTTAATAGTAGACAGAGAAACTGGAAAAGTTACCTATTTTGAACCAGCAGTTCTTACCCCTAGAAATCATGTAAATGCACTTAAGACTCTCAGGCTCTTAGAGTCTTGGCTTCCTGGCAGGCCAAATATAGTCGAAAATGTTACCTATGATAACCCAGAATCTATTGAAAGAACTCTTGTCATTATTAAACCTGAAAACTGGAACTTTGCCTCTTCAAGACCGGGGACTATTATCGACATCTTTGCTCGAACTGGCTTACGAATAGTTGGGATGAAAGTACACAGAATGAGTGTAGCAGAAGCTCTTGAGTTCTATGCTCCTGTAAAGGAAGCTCTAGTTGAAAGACTCTCATCTCCTATTGGAAAACAAGCAAAAGAGTTATTACAGGGAGAATTTGGAATACACCTTAGTGAAAAAGCTGAGAAAAAACTTATCGAAAGCTTTGGCCATGAGTATGCTGATGACCAATTCGAACAAATAATTCAATTTATGGCTGGAACTCGAATTTCTGAATGTCCATTAGAAAAGATGGAACAACCTGGCGCAATTAAAGTCATGATCTTAGTCTATGAAGGTGAAGATGCTGTAAAGAAAATTAGAGATGTTCTTGGCCCAACAGATCCTCTTAAAGCCCCAGTAGGGACAGTAAGAAGAGAATTTGGAAGCAATATTATGGTTAATAGTGCCCACGCTTCTGCAACTCTTGAGAATGCAAGGCGAGAAATGAATGTGATTAGTGTCCATCAAAACGCTTGTAGCGAGATTATTCACTCATATCTAACACTTCACGATTCTTACGCCTAAGAAGCCCATTCCCCCATCCATTGACTCACACTTTTAAGGTGGTACAATGGATATAGGGGGAAAAAGAAATGGAATATATTATTGAAGTGACAGATCGTGATGAAATTCCTTCTCTTATTATCCAAAGAACTGTTGCCATTGACCACTTACGAGAAGAAGTATCATCCACTTTAGAAGAGCTGTATCAATACTTAGCAAGTATTGGGATCGAAAAGGAAGAACCCTCTTTTGTTGCCTATAAAAACAAAGACATGATGCACCTATCTCTCGACATAGGGTGTTTAATAAAAGGGCCCTATCCTGGATATGGGAACATTAAGAATTCCTTCATCCCAAGAGGTAAACGTGTTTCCTGCCTCTACAAAGGGGACTATAAAGGGATGGGAGATGCCTATACACATCTCCTTAGTTGGGTAAAAGGGCACCAAATTCAGGTAAAAGAGATGTACTATGAATTTTACCTTAACTCTCCTCTCAATGTGGATTCAAGTGAACTTATTACTAAAATAGAATTGTTGCTTTAAATGTAAGAGAAATGTCCATAATCTCACAAAATATGTTATAGTAAGAGCATCATTACAAATAAGGAAACATCTATGAAAAAATATGCTATTTTTGCATTTAATGGAAACCCAACCTGCTTTGTCCATGTACTATTAAACGCCCTCGATATGGTCGAAAAAGGGATGGAAGTAAAAATAGTACTAGAAGGTGAAGCAGTCACATTAGTACAACCAATGATAGAGTCTAAAAATCCTCTTTTCAAGAAGGTAGTCGATTTACAACTTATTGATTGTGTATGCAAAGGATGTTCAGCAAAATTGAACGTCTTAGAATACAATGAGAAAAGTGGACTTCCAGTGGGCGGTGAGATGAGTGGACACCCTTCTTTCTCTTCTTATATTAATGAAGGTTACAACATCATAACATTGTAAAAATAGTCTACTACTTGCTAGTGGACATTTTTATACGCATAAAAATTTTACTAATATAGAAGAGGTTTCTTAATGAACATCAAAAAAATTCTCATTATTATACTCACCCTATGTTTATCCCCATTATGGGCTTCTTTCACATTCAACTTAGCCCCCATAGACCCCCTATTTAGAGAGTTTATGGCTGACCCTTATTCAAATTCTACAAGTTTTCGCTCTTTCACAATACAAAATGAAAGTGGAGTGCCTCGAGGTATTCTTGCTGTAGATGGATATAATGAATATGTTGAAATTCCTTTCGAAAATGAATCATTTGAAGGTCATAATGCCTTTTATCAACTAAAAAGTGCTGCTAACATTGGACTCGTTCGTTTTGGATTGGGATTTTTCCAGCTTGAGGGATTTTTAAACGGAGGGATTAATACAGTCTTTCAAAACTATGGAGGAACTGACACCTTAGGTTTTGATGGGTTTTATGGAGCTGGTGCAACAATTCGTTTGTTTAATAAGGTAGCAATCCAAGGGGGATTTCACCACTTCTCTGGCCACTGGGGGGACGAAACAATAGATAGCATGGTCTCTTTAAGTGAAAAAAGTTTAAGTGATTTGCACCTTGTTGAGTATACAAGGGGAAATTCTTGGATTGGTTCACTCTCAATAGAACCTAACGAGAACATTCGTTTTTATGCTTCAGCAGAACTTCCTCAGTCTTCAGCTTGGATACGCCCTGGCGCCCATGTCCCATTTCACACCACGAAGCCAGGAGATTCTAATCAAAACCAGCACGAAAATATTACTGGCCAAGAGGGAGTAACAACTTCTATCACCTACCCATCGAGTTATAAAGCATGGAGAATTCAAGCTGGTAGTGAATTAAGAATTCCTATCCTCTCTTTAGGCTCATTATTCTTAGCAACAGATGTTCAATTCCATCAAGATGGACAAACAATGCATCAAATTGATGGATATAATGAACAAAACCCATGGGAAGTAGCCTTCTCTGTGGGGGGTGGTGTTGAACTAAATACTGGATTATTAAACCGTAAATTCCGTCTAGAAATCTATTACCATGATGGAAGGTTCCCATTACTCAATTATTTTTATACAAGAAGTCAATACATCGTCTTTGGCTTAGCTATTAGTGGTTAATAAGTACAATTATTGGAGAACATATGAAAAAGTTTGCTACTATCGCCCTACTGAGTTTTTGTGTCTTATTTTCTTTAAGTGCCAAAGAAGATTCTTTTGCCTCATTTCAGTGGTTTAATTCAAAATCACTATATCGCCAAAGTCCCACGGATGTATTCAATCCTTCTAGCACGCTAGAAATTATGATGATCCAAAGTGGACAACCAAGAACGGTGAGGGTGAGCCCTGTCGGTTCTGCCCCTGACAGAGAATATGAAGATATTCCTATCTTTGACGGAAATAAATATATTGATGAAACACTCTATGCAAGATTAAAAACGGGAGTTGATGTAGGGCTATTACGAGTTGGATTATTTCATAATGATGCTCAATTAGAACTTGCTTTTAGTGGTGCTCTAAACACTATATTCCAAGGGTTTGGAGGAGCTGATAACTTAGGTTTCGATGGAATATTTTTCTTTGGCCCCCAACTACGTCTTTTCGATAGAGTCTCTTTGAAATTTGGATTGCAACACTATTCAGGTCACTACGGCGATGAAACTATAGAAAATTATTATCATGCTAATGGAGAAGTATTAAGGCAATCTGTTAATTTCACAAGAGATAATAACCTCTTTTTTGGAATAGATGTTGAGCCAATTAAGAACTTATTTTTCCATGTAGAAGCTACTCGTCCACAACTAGAAACCTGGATGAGCCCATCTGTACACATCCCTTCTTGGGTGATAAAACCCTCTAATGGATTACCCCTTAATCCTCAAGAGGCAGGCAGTGAAAATGTTCCTCCCCCTACAACTCCTTATCCTGATTCTTACAAAGCATGGACTGTACAAGCAGGTCTTAGTTATGATTTCTACATTACTAAAAACCTAGGACTTGGTGTCAGCGGAGATGTGAAAATGCACCAAGATGGAAAAACATTACACCAAGTTAATGGTTATAGCGATGCAAACCCTTGGGAATTAGAGTACACAGTTGGTGGTGGAATCATCCTTAAAGATGAGAAAAGCAATCATAAAACTCGAATTAATTTCACCTACCATGATGGAAGACTTCCACTTCTTAACTATTTTTACCAACGAACTTCTTATATTTCAATTTCTGCCCAAATTGGGTAATAATGAGGCCTTCCATTTTGGAAGGCATCGTCCTGTTATCCTTTAAAGAAATCTAAGAGGTTGAAAGAATTCACTACGATGAAAGTCAGGTTTTTCAACATCAACCTTAAAGAGGGTAATATAGTGGGGATAAAGGGTAAGGTCTCCACACTTATAGGCATTAGCATAGATGATTTTATTTTCTTCAATAGTTCCTAGAGGAATATGGTAAGTAATACTCCACAATCCTTCATAAGGCTCTTCATCTTTATAAGAAGTAACAATTTCGAGAGACTTAATATATTCAATTGAACGTCTCTCTCTATTCTGGCGTTGAGGGCCATAAGCAACTAAAGCGGCTCCATATGGATTTATTTCTATATTGGTATAACAAGGATCTTCACTCTCCCTAAAGAAAAATTCTACACAACTATCTTGAAAAACATTACTAAGGTGTTCTTTATATGTTGCCCTTATATACTTCTCCTTTACAACGAAGGAAAGGAGAAGATTGTGAGAATCATGCCCCACATAAAGTGTTACCCCAATATTTGAAGGTGACTTCTTCCATAGGTAATTGCTTAATTCAAGTGTAGTTCCATATTTTTGGAGTTGGTCTTGAATATAATCATTTTGGTCTAACTCTATCCTTGGTATTGTAATCATGAATATTCCTCATTAATGCAAAAAAGTTCATTAAATTATCTATGTTATGGTAGTATTATGCAATATGAGAATGTTTATTGGTATCCCAATTAAAAAAGAAGTGCTCCCTTATATAGAAAATATCCAAGATGAATTACTCTCTCTTTCAATTCAAGGAAGGAAAAGTCCTCTCCATCAAATGCATCTCACTTTATGTTTCATGAAAGAAATAAGTAGGGAGAAAATAGAAATATTAATTGATTATATCCATTCTTTAAGACTCAACGAATGTATTCTTGAGTTTAATAAAGTCAATCATTTTACCCAATCCAATACTTCACTCTTTTACATAGAGGTAAATGCAAGAAAAGAACTCATCCTTTTGCAACAAAAGATTTGGGAAGGATTAAAAAAACTAAATATCCCTTTTGACCACAATAAAGGGACCTTTCATATTACAATTGCTCGAAACGTAGTGATAAAACAAAAAGCATTTCGATTAATACAGCCAATGCCCCGGGTCATGAGAGTAGATTCTATTTCTTTAATAGAATCAAAGCTCACAGAGAGGGGGGCAATTCACATTACAAAGGAAAGCTTTTCCCTCCTTGGCAAAACATCAACTCTCATATAAGGTATTGGAGATGGAACAAGAAAAGAAAATCTATCTCAAGGGATTAACAATTGCTATTATTGGAATTGTTGTGTTAAGTTTTGATGCTCTCCTTATAAGAATGAGCGATGCTAGTGGAGTGGCAGCTGTGTTTTACCGAGCCTTTTTCACTTTTATTTCCATTTCAATTATCTTCTTCCTTAAGAATAGAAAAAAGTCCTTATCTATTATATATTCTGGTGGATATCCTATGATTATTAGCGGAATAATGTGGGGAATTAGTGGAACAGGGTTTACCTTAGGTGTTCACTATGCTGGGGCAGCAAACACCTTAGTTCTTGTTACTTTAGCACCCCTTTTTGCAGCTGCTTTTAGTGCAATTTTCTATAAGAGAAAACCATCTTTAGTAACAGTCATTGCAGCAATCATTGCATTGTTTGGAATTTGGTATATGTACCGTGAGGGATTTGGAGACATGGATCTTCTAGGACTATTTTATGCACTCCTCACTCCCCTATTTCTTGGTTCTAACCTCGCTTTTATGAGAAAACATAAAGAAATGTCTCGTATGTCTCTCGTAATTATTGGAGGTATTACTGGTTCTGTTATTGCCCTTGTTTTATCAAAAGGGAATATTGCGATAGCAAATGAATCAATTCTTCCTTTAGCTATATTGGGTCTAGTTGTTATACCTTTCTCTCAGACAATGATTTCTACTGGAACTCGCTATATAAGTGCCGCTGATGCTGCCTTAGTTAATTCAAGCGAAACAGTCCTTGGAATATTTTATGTATGGCTCTTTCTAGGGGAGATTCCTAATAAAGATTTCCTTATTGGCGGTTCCCTCGTGGTTTTAGCTATTACAGCTAATAGTGTCTATCAATCACATATGAGAAATAGAAAAATCTCACCTGAAATGGATAGCACTAATCAAGTGCAAGGATGAAATACTAATCTAGCATCTAAAAGTCTTTTTAGCTCTCTCCGTCTTTTTATGGGATCTAAAGTTTGAAAAGCGATAATATGGAAAGCTTCCCACATAAATACCCATCCACCGATGAGGATACCTTCTCTAATAATCCTTGAAATAAGAAGGCTGTTAGAAGGAGTTAAAATAAAATAGTACATAGAAATAATGAAAATCGCAATAAAAGCTACGATAAGGGAAAACCTCACTTTTCTCCTTATTTCTCGATTAACATATTGGAAAAGGGCAATATAATAGTTATGATAACTATTTTTTATCATACTCTCTTTTTGCAAATCTTCATGTTTAGTTTTGATATCAAAGACGATTTCTAATTTCCTGTTTAAGGGAATTTCTGTAGAGCACACATCAAGGAATTGAGCTAAATCAGGGTGTAAATCTCTTCTTTTATAGTTTGAGTTGTCCCACTCATGAAAATAATCAAGATATTTATCTAAAGAGACATCAATAATAACTCTATTATCCTCTTGGTTAACTCGGTACACTTCTTGGTAGTATTTACTATGTTTCATCTATTCCTCACCATTTCAATAATAAGCTAGAAATGGAGAATTTGTATATAACTTTAATAGCTCCATGTATGATAGAGTTCTTTTCTCTTATCTTTTAGGAATTTATAATTTTCTCGCTCTTCTTTTACTTTATTGATATCTATATCAAATAGATCAAGATGAGTCCCTATATTCTTCTTCTCTACCTCTTTCCCACAAGGGGTAAACACAACAGCATTTCCTCCATAGGTGAGTCCTTTGTTATCACGCCCACTTCTGTTAAGGCCTACTATGAAAAGTTGATTCTCAATTGCTCGAGCTTTAAGGAGGGTAAGAAAGTGCTCTTCTCTACTTTGTGGCCATGAAGCTATTGCGATAATAAGTTCAACAAACTCTCCAAGATAGCGATATATTTCACTAAACCGAAGATCGTAACAGATAGTAAGGCCTACTCGAATCCCATCTAATATGGTGTGAGGGACTTCTTTCCCTCCTGTTATATACTCATCTTCCCCGTCATGTCTAAAGAGATGAATTTTATCATAAGTTAACTTCTCAACTCCATTATTATCAACAATTGTAGCACTATTGAAATAAGAAGAGTTTTCTCCCCTCACCCATCCAAAAACCAAAGCTATTTGAAACTCTTTAGCAAGGAGAGAAAAAAAGGATAGAGCATCGGAGTCTTTCACATGTTCTACACTCTCTTTACCAAATCCTGTGAGACACATTTCAGGGAATACCACTAAATTAGCCCCCTTACTACTGCTTGTTTGAACAGCTTCTCTAACGAGAATTTTATTTCTTTTCACATCTTGCCATTCAACATTAAGGGAACATAATGCAATTAACATACCGCCATCTCCTTATGTCATTATACATCAAAAATCGAATATTTCAAAAAAAATATATCTTTGTAAGTTGTAGTTATATAATTATTTATTTTATTTGACTTATGTCGTAACTAACATCAGATACTAGTTGATTTATCTGTAGCATCGAGATATCAAAAAAGGAAATAGTATGAAAAAATTAATTCTGCTATGCCTTATTCTTACTTTGCTGATCACCACCATGACATCCTGTCTCATTAACGGAACTACAGAACCTGTAGTTATCACCCACAATCCAAAAAACCTCTTGTACCTTGAAGAAAGTGACAACACTTTTGATAGAAGAGAGGTGTATATGAGTTTCACTATGCCACAAGACTTTGTCGCAACCAGTTATACCCTTCAATTTAGTGATTCAAACTCTCCATATAACTTTGTAAC
>SABI01000326.1 GCA_009929055.1 Spirochaetia bacterium
AAAAAGTATCATAAAAGAAATTAATAAGTAAAGCAATGCTAACCGCTCGTTTATTAGGACAAACGCATCAATTAATAATTGACAAATAAGAGTTGGTGTAGATGATGAGTAGAGTTCAAGAATTTACCTTTCTTTATAAAAACTTCCTTCCTAGCTCTCTTTCAGCTGTTTTTTAACGTTGAAACTGTAAGGATTGAGTAAGGTGAAGAGACACCAAAACAGACTCAAGAGAGTCTTGTCTTGGAGATTAATAGAGTTTTCTAAATATTTTACTTCTTTTCGATTATGAGAGCTTTTCTTAATGTGCTCTCATCAGTGAATGCAAGAATTTTAGCTAACGATTCGTTAAATGCCCATCCAAATACTTTTCGAGTAGTCCGTATGCTTATTCTTTCATGGGTAACACCTTTAAAGAGTTTATAGAGAGAAAGACATGTTTTCTTCACAATAGAAAGATTAGTAGCTGCTTGTCGGTCAATTACATGACAATCATCTTCATTGCATACGGTATCTAAGAGCCAATGCAGATTATTTTCAATCCCCCAATGTTTTCTTATACAATAAGCAGCTGTGGGAAGATCTTTAAGACTGGTGAGGTAGAATCTTCGCTCAAATCCTTCTTTTCCAGTGATGTTATGTATTACCGTTTTATCGTAACAAACAATAGCTTGAACTTTCTCCCATTTCTTAAATTCACTCTTTTTCTGCTTTGCTGTTATTGTGTAGTAGTAAAATACTCGTTCTTCTAACTGGTTATGACTAATCTCAGAGCGTGTTATACAGGTAAGAGGGTTGTTTTTTAATGAAGAGAGAATTTTCTCATCATCAAATAAGTCACTCGCAAATTCCTTTAATACCCCTTGGTTACCTTTTAAGCCTCCAACATAGTCTCCCTTTCCCTGAGCAATAATGTTTGTCGTTTCATGATGGGTGTGTAATGCATCAAAGGTGACTATACTATCTTTAAGATTCATAAGAGAGAGAATTTCTCTGGCATGAGGAATTTCATTTGTCTTTTCTTCTATAGGGATAGAGTATATACATGTTTCATCATTTTGGTTGTATACATTGAGTATTTGAAGGTTCTTTATCTTCTCATCAGTCTCATATTTTCTTCCAGATCCTCTCAGTTCTTTCCCATCTACTGCATATAAGGTTCGTTCACTTTGGATATTGAGTACTTTTGAAAGATTTTTATGGGAAGAAGCTAACACCTCAGTCATAATACTATTCACCATTTGTGTTGGAATAATAGATATGATTCTCCTAAACGTGTCATGACTAGGGATGGATTCCTTCTTAAATAATCGTTTGTACAAACGAACATGAGTTTCCCAAAAGAACGAAATGTCTTCATATGTTTCTCCTCCAGCAAGGATAGCAAGGAAGATACATAACAATAACTGATTAAGAGGATAGATCACCATCCCTATTTTACGAGGATCTGGAACCTCATCAAACATACACAGAAGTTTTGAAGCTACCCTCGTACTCATCTTATCTACCATAATAGTGGCTGCATTTTCACGAAGGAAGTCACTGACTTTAATGTAGATTGATTTAAATTCTTCTTCAGGAATCATTTTGTTTCCTCCCCTAAGGAAAAAAAGAGATGATAACGACTACAATAGTCGTGTAATTGCCCTGGCATAACACTCATATGCCAACCATTATTCACCCAAATTGCATAGAGATAATGAGAGAGCGTGAGTATGTGGGGTAAGTCTTCCCCCACATAGGCTTTCAGAGATTGTTCCATCTGCTGAGTAATTCGTTTTAATGTGAGTTTTTCATTAGAAGTAAGAGGTGTATTCATAGTAAGGTGCTTAAACCGAAGAGAGAGCCAGCTATGTTCATAACTTAATTGACTCACTTTTTGCCCAGTTAAAGAGAGAATTGATAAAACATAAAGCAAATCTTCTCTTTGACGATAGAATTTGATCACATCGGTAGCTGAATAGGTCAATTGGTAGATGAAGAAGCTCATTCCGAATTCAAGGACTCTGATACCAGGTTTAACAGGAGGAGATGATGAAATTAATCCATCCTCTTCAGTTACTTGTCCTAAATATTCATCACAGATGAGTTGTGGGTACTTTTTGCCAGGTATTCGCTCTGAATGGCCTCTATAGAGATAATATTTCCCTTTCTTGACAGTGACATAGATTCCCTTGGTTTTAAACTTGAGAACCCAAGAAGGAAGTTCAGCCATATGGAGTACCTCCTGCAATGTATTAAGTACTACTTAATACAGAATAAAAGAAAAACATCCAAAACACAAGTAAAATCTTCACTAATTTCACTATATTTCAGATGTATCTTGTTGTTGCAGATTAGAATGATTTAAATTGGTGCGTTTCTCCTATTAGGGTAAAAACTATGGTAAAATAAAAAGACTAACACCAACTAATTAAGAAAAAAATGATCTATTCACCATGGTTTGTTTATCATGAATTAATAGATTTCAAAGAGGACGACGAGTTACCGTAATATGTTTGTGAAGCTTTTGGAGTAGCTTATAAAGGAACTTATATTTCCTGAGAGGAACCAAGTACTATGCCCACCATGTAATATTTTACTGGGTAATCATATTTTTGATATTCTCATAATCTCAGGAAACAACACGAGGCAAGAGACTCACTCGTCCCAACAT
>SABI01000327.1 GCA_009929055.1 Spirochaetia bacterium
AGTAAAGAACAACTCTTATCTGAATCATAAGAGAAGAAGAGAAACATAAGAGGCTGATGCAAAGTTAAAAAGACCTAGCATCAGCCTTTGTTCGTTTTGTGAGTAAAAGAGGCAGATAAAAGACAATAAACTGCTCTGATTCTAATTACTCGTTCTCCTCTTACGTAACCATTCTTATCAATACTAGCTATACTTATCATTAACTCATTTCCTCATTCTTTCCCTTTTAACACTTATCATCTATATTTTTATTAATTTACCTCTATTCCTCTCCTCCTACCCACACATCCTGCAATACCCTCTCTTTTACCTTTTCCTTCCCATTAAACTTTTAGCCGCTCATGACCAAAAAAAGAGAAAGTAGATGATAATTACTTAAAGAGATAGTGAAGTGAATATGTGCTTTTAAGAGGGGTAAGAGAGAGTAGTTGAGATTAAGGTGTTACACAAATTATCTTAACCATCTTCTTTATAATCTTAACTCTTACTCTTTTATCAAAAATCATCTTTAAGATTCTATTTCTCACCCCCATTAAAACAATACACACCTTGCTTTATTAACAATAGAGATGGTGAATAATGAGAATAACTCTTATATTTGTTACATTGGTGTCATAAACTTTTAAAATAATTAAGTTTATCAACATTGATGTTAAAAACTATCTTTATTCTTATTACTATGGTAGAGTTGTCTTGGAGGGTTTACTATGATTCAATCCCAAGACTTGAAAATGCGCGAAGGGTACTTTAACAAACTTAAAGCATTTATGAACACCCAATCAGTAAAAGTTATCACAGGTATACGAAGATGTGGAAAATCGAGCCTACTAAAGCTCATGGTTCGCTATCTAGCTGAGCATGGAACCAGCCAACAACAGATCATTGAGATGAACTTCGAATCATTAGAATTTTCGCAAATGGATTTTATGACACTGTATCACCATGTTAAGAGTAAAGTTGTTCCAACAAAGCGCATGTATCTTTTCTTTGATGAAATTCAGAGAATAGAACAATGGCAGGATGCAGTGAATTCCTTCAGAGTAGACTTCGATTGTGATATCTACATCACCGGTTCAAACTCTTATCTACTATCATCAGAGTTCTCTACCTATCTTTCTGGTCGATATGTGGAGATTAAGATGCTCCCCCTCTCTTTCATAGAGTTTCTTGATTTCCATGATTTTACTCTTCAAAATTACAACAATCCTTCGGGAATTCTGAAATATCGAGTACGAGATAAAAGTGGCGAATTACATGAGATTCAAGAGGTTTTAGATGCATATATCCGTTTTGGAGGAATGCCTACACTTGCAGAAGTAGGGCTCGTGCAAGAAAATGCTCTCACCTTACTAGAAGGAATATTTTCAACAGTAGTTATGCGTGACATATTAGAGAGGGAAAAAAGACGAGGCAAGAGACAGATTACAGATTCGTTTCTTCTCAGGAAAGTGTGTTTATTCCTTGCCGACAATATTGGCAACAATACTTCAATTTCCTCCATTGGGAACATGCTGGTAACAGAAAAGGTTTTAGATGAAGGGCCTCATAAAAAAAGTCCTGCTGTAAATACTGTGAAAGCCTATGTCGAAGCTCTTGTTGAATCTTTCATGTTTTATGAAATAAAGCGATTTGATATAAAAGGGCGTGAATATTTAAAGACCCTCGGTAAGTATTACATAGTAGATTCTGGCTTGAGAAATTTTCTATTAGGTTTTAATGGTTTAGATACTGGCCACATGCTTGAGAACATTGTTTATCTTGACCTTCTTAGAAGAGGGTATGATGTTGCAGTTGGTAAAATTGATAATATCGAAATTGATTTCGTTGCAACTAAGGGAGCAAAAACGCTTTATATTCAAGTAACACAATCAATGGCAGATGAGAGAACTCGAGAGCGCGAAATAAAACCGTTAAAACTACTCAAAAACGGTCACATTAAGATGATTATTGCTAGAGAAGCTTTACCTAATCAATTTTTAGATGGTTTCCCTGTAATTGGACTGGCAGAATGGTTGCTGACCAAGGAAGATTCTCCAACCCTCTAATAAATCTGCATCGTTTGATTCCTGCAAGGGAGAAATCTGTAAATTTATTAATAAAAGTGGTAGCAACCTATAAGAGAATAGTCACTTTTTAGTTGATTAGGAAAAAACTTGTAAAGATGGATGCCTCACCTACGTATTCTATGAAACAAGTGATGTTATTAGCCTCCACCGTCCTGTCGCTGTAAAGTACATTGAATTAAAATATTCTGCTAAGAATAACTATATCAATAATAATAACAATAACATAAATGGAGGAAATTTGCTTATGGAAGACCTGAATTCTTTGTTGAAAACCGCAATCGATGAGACCTCGCATGTGCGGGAAGGGGAGACCTTCCTGGTGAAGGATCTGTTCAAGGGATATGAGTGGAACCGAATCCCCAAGCGGAACCGGCTCATGCTGGGTTCCCTGTTTCTCAGCTATATCGGTACCTAAGACTGCAAGGTGACTGTTGCCGATAAGGGAGCTTCGGGACAGCAGAGGTATCAGAAGCATTGAGATCAGAGCTATAGGGAGGTTTGCCAATTCGGGTCAGATCAATCCTTCAAGCATCCGATCGGCACCACCAGCACACCGTCATCACGGCGATAAGCAAACTCTGTGCC
>SABI01000328.1 GCA_009929055.1 Spirochaetia bacterium
GAGACGCTCATGGCAATGCGCAACACGGCAAAAACAACAGCAATGAGCAGAACGATGATGGCAAAAACATAAACGTTCCCGCCGGCACAAAGCTGTGACCTAGTTTTGAGCAATTGGTAAACGCCCCTATTGGAATAGAAGTGACACTTGACGGAATCTTTATCTCTACAAGAGAACTACAACCCTTAAACGCCCCCGGCCCTAACGTTACCAACCCATCTGGAAGATCAGCCTCCTCCAACAACGTACAAGTAGAAAATGCGGTCTCCCCTATCGTCTTCAAAGACTTAGGAAATTTAATCTTTGTAAGAGCATAGTTCTCAATAAAAGCACAAGAGCCTACCTCCTCTAAACCCTCGGGAAGTACCACTTTTTTCAAAGATGTGCAGCAATAAAACATCCCTTCAGCTAATGCCCTAATTCCTTTAGGTACTTTAACCTCAGTTAAGGAACAACAAAATGCAAAGGCTCTTTTTCCAATCTCAAATACCCACTCTGGAAAAATCACGTTCCTTAACGTAAAACAATAAGAAAATGCTCCCTCTCCAATCACAACATCCTTAACCCCAAAAACTACCTCCTGCAACTCTGGATGGTTAGAAAAGGCCTCCGTCTTTACCTCCTCAATAAAATCTGGAACCCGCAAAAACTTAACGTCCTGAGTTCCTCCTAGTAAGGTATTTTGTTTTATTTTTAACATAGGGCCTATCCGTAAATTATCTCTCTATACCTCTCTTCCAATTCGGAATCGAATACACCCATTCCTACGTCAGTAGGCTTAAACACTTTTGGAAACTTTACATTCTTCAAAGATCTACACCGTCTAAAAGCCATATCTGCTAAATAATCCAAATTAGAAGTAAATACCACCTCCTTTAACTTCTCGCACCCAAAAAACGCCCCTCTTTCAATCCTCTTAACCTTTTTAGGAATCCTAACTTTCTCAAGGCTTGTATTTCTAAAGGCATGTCCTCCAATCAACACTACCTCAGAAGGAAACTTAAACTCACCCAAAGCATTACAACCTAAAAAGGCCATGCTTTTTATCAACCGTAAATTATCTGGTACTTTTACAAAAGATAAATTTTCACAGCACCCAAAAGCACCCACCCCTATCTCAAACAAAGAATCGGGTAAATAAACACTCCTCAGCTCTCGGCAATTATGAGCTGCACAATCTCCGATACCCACTACACCAGACGGTACATGCAAAACTGTCACTGATGCATCCACATACTTAACTATTCCATACTCAATTTTAACTGAATTACTATTCATACTTCTCTATCGGTTTTAAATCCCACCAACCATCCTCATAGTTTATTTTTTCTAACATCTCTGCATCAAGAGTAACACCTTCAAACTTTGCCTCCTTTACATCAATAAAAGCTGACCTATGGATAGACCTTAACGACTTAGGAAGTACCACTTTTCTTAAAGAGGAACACCCTGCAAACACACCCTCAGGCAAGCAATTTACATTTTTCGGTACCTTTACCTCTTTCAATGAGAAACAAAATCCAAATGCCCAAGGCCCTATACTCACAAGAGAATCCGGTAAATTTACTTTTCTCAAATAGGGGCAACTATAAAAGGCATTCTTCTCTATCATAATTACCGAATCAGGAATCACTACCGTCTCTAGCATTCTTAAAGACCTGGCTGCTCCAAAACCTATCACATCAACCCCATCTGGGATTACTAAATCCACAGTACAAGGGTCTATAGAAACAAGTATTCCATCTTTAATATGCGTACCTCCTACCTTATACGCAAAAAGAAGCAGTCAATACAAACCAACTGCTTCTTTTGCTACACAGGATCCTCCTAGAGAAAAAACTACCATCCACGCATACCTGTATCCCTAGCGTCCCAAGTCTCTTTTATCTTTAACAGCTTTCTCAAAGCGTCTCTCTCATACTTCAAAGGAACCTCATGTAAATCCCGCATCCACTTTGGATTTATCAGGCCAAATGCTCTCTCAATCCTATTCCTTGAAATCTGCTTAGGTATCTCACTAAAATAAATTCTCTGGTCTTCCAGTATATTTTTCACTACTCTTCCCCGTGGAAAGCCATAACAATACTCTCTTACCTCCCTTAAAAGCTCCGGTACACTAACCTTTAGTACACGAGACCATTTCATTGCAACTAAAGGAGACACAAACTCCTCCCAAACATCGGGGTGAACCATCTCTCCAAAATCATCAAACCTAATAGAATACAACTCCCACCCCTCAGGGAATCGAACACAATAAAACAATCCATCCGATGGATCTAAAGACTCATCCAGCGGTAACTCAGAAAGCTCCCTAGAACGTTGAAGTACATAGGGAGACATGGTTCCTAAACTCTTGTCCACACTCTCTAATAATGACTTTAATTCCTTCATCTCTCTTAAATATAAAAATGCCCCTTATTCAAGTATAATTTTCCCTGTCATAGACGATAACATCGCCAATGTGATTGAGACTACCAGTATAATCGAAAAAATAAAGCCTCCCACACAAAAACTTCCTGTGATACTTCCTCCGTTGTCGCAGCCGCTATCATCATGTTATGAATCATATTCTAACCTTTCTATTTTGAACTACATTTCAAACAATGAGCTTATGACCCTTCGGCCCCTAAAGGCAACCAGGCGATTCA
>SABI01000329.1 GCA_009929055.1 Spirochaetia bacterium
CTTACTGGACAGATGGATGAAGCTATCAGTGTTGAGAATATAGCTACTTCTGAGGCATTCTATTCTACTACTGAAAGAGTAGATAGAGATAAAACTCTCTTGAAGAAGATTATAGATAATGAGTTGAAGAGACTTAAGATTTATGAAAAGAGAAACCCTAACAGTCAGTTTAGTGCAAATCAGAGGTTATTAATAGACAGGTTAGAGCTTGAATTAGCTGATAATAGTGAGATTGAGGGTATATATATGTTCCTTGATAATGCACTTGAAGAGTTAAGGAAAGTAAGTAGTAGACTTGAGGTATTGAGAAATACTCCTGCAACCAATCTTAATGAAAGGGCTGGAGTACTCAGGGACATCAGGAACTATATGTACAGTTATAAGAGGATAGCTGATTCAGTAAGAGAAGCTCTAAGAGAGGAAGAGAAGTCCACAGACAATAGGTATGGTCAAAGGGTAAGGGTTGCATTAGATAATGTCACTACCATGCTTAATGACCTTGCAGTGGACTATAATACAATCTCTATGCCTCTATTTGTTGATTTCATTAAGCCTTTTGTAGGAGGTAGTCTTGTAGTTCCATTTGGAAAGTACAAAGGAAAGACCTTGAGTGCAGAAGAACTGGTTAAAGTAGCTGATGAGGATATTTCTTTCTTTGATAGATGGTTGGATAGTATGGCTGATTCATCTGATTATATGTTGAAGATTATGGACCAAGCTGTTAAAAAGAGCAAGGAACAAGCCAGATTGAAGACTATTGATATTCAGAAAGAACTGCAAGCTGCCACTATTAAACTTGAACAGGCTGGTGTGAAAGATACTGAGTGGATGTTTGAGAGAGATAGTAAAGGTAATCTGAGTGGTAATTATATCAGTGAGATAAACCATGCTTTATTCAGAGAGAGAATGAGGATTATGTTTCAAAGTCTCAATGAAAAGTATGGTAGAAATCCTGTAGGAGAGAATGCTGATAAATACAATGAAGAGAGACAGAATTGGTTTAATGCCAATATGGAGATTGTAGATGGAGTCAGACAACCTAAGAAATCCATTTATGAAAGTATGGAGTTCAGAAAGCTAAATAAAGCCCAAAGGGATTATTATACTACTGTAATGGATATTAAGGCTAAACTTGATGCTCTTCTTCCTGATAAATATACTAAGCTGAATAGTGCTGTAAAGATTAGGAAAGACCTGGTTGAGAGGGTTAAAAGCTCTGAGAGTGTGAAGGCTGGTACTCAACAAGTTTGGGAAAGTATCAAAGATATGTTTATCAGGAGAACTGATGATACAGACTTTGGGGATAAGGCAACTGTAAAGGACTTTGAGGATAGAGAGGTACAAATGTTACCTATCTACTTTACAAAGCTCAAGGAGGGAGAAAGTGCTAATGACTTATCTACTGATATAGTAGGCACTATGACTGCTTATGCAGCAATGGCTAATGACTTTGATGAAATGAATAAGGTCATTGATGTTCTTGAAGTAGGTAGAGATATGCTTAGAGAAAGACAAGTTACCCAAACAGAAGGGGGTAAACCTATGGTTGAGAAATTTAAGGCAGTAGGTAGAAAGGTTGAGAGTAAATTAACCAAGACAGGAGACAAGTCAAGGTTTATGGAAAGACTGAATGACTTCTTTGAAATGCAGGTATATGGAAGATATATGGCAGATGAAGGAACATTTGGTAAGACTAATATTGACAAGGGAAAGGTAGCTAACTTTATTAATAGAATGACTTCTATGAATAGCTTGGCATTAAATGTCCTTTCAGGTGTTTCCAATGTAGCTACTGGTAAGGTAATGATGAGGATTGAGTCTTTCTCAGGAGAGTTCTTCAGTGAAAAGAATACCCTAAGAGCTGATAGAACTTATGGTAAGGAATTACCTTCATTCTTAGCTCAATTAGGTGATAGGGTAAAGACTAATAAGTTGGCTTTATGGGATGAACTATTCAATGTAATGCAAGAATATGAACAAGATACAAGAGAGGTTAATTTTGATAGAAAGACTTGGTTCAGTAGAATGTTTGGTACATCTGCTTTGTTCTTTATGAATAATGCTGGTGAACACTGGATGCAGAATAGAACATCATTAGCTCTGGCTGATGCTTATAAAATGAAGGCTCCTAATGGCAAGTTAGTAAGTCTGTGGGATGCTTTTGAGGTTGTACCATTAGATAGTAGTAACAAGAAGTTAGGTGCTAAATTACAGCTAAAACAAGGCTATACTAAGGCTGATGGTTCAGCCTTTACTCAGGAAGATATAATCAAGTTCAGTAGAAAGAGTGCAGCTATTAATCAAAGAATGCATGGTATTTACAATAAAGCTGATAGAAGTGCAGTACAAAGGTTGGCTATTGGTAGGTTGGGTATGATGTTCAGGAAATGGATTAAACCATCATTGAATAGAAGATTCAAATCAGCTACATATAACTATGACCTTGAGGCATGGACAGAGGGTTATTATCTTACTACTGGCAGGTTTATGAATGCCCTATTCCAAGACCTAAGGAAAGCTCAATTTGATATTGCAAGTAAGTGGAATGAAATGACTCCTACAGAACAGGCAAATGTTAAAAGAGCATTAACTGAGGTAGCACACTTCCTTGCAGTAGCAGCAGCTATTGGATTAATAG
>SABI01000330.1 GCA_009929055.1 Spirochaetia bacterium
GATATAGCCCAAGCTTTAGGATACAAAAGACCAAGTGATGCTATTGCAAGCCATGTTCATGAGGGAGATAAGCTGAAACGGTGTTTTACCGTATCAGGTCAAGGTAGGAATTTGATAGTAGTAAATGAGTCTGGAATGTATGCACTTATCTTTGGAAGTAAACTTGAAAGTGCCATAAGATTTAAAAACTGGGTAACAAGTGAAGTTCTACCTTCAATTAGAAAACATGGGGGATATTTTTCAGGACAAGAGGAAATGAATGATCAAGACCTTTTGGCAAGGGGTTATCTTGTAGCCTTAAGACAAATAGAAGCTAGGACAGAAGAATTAGAAGGTCTTATTCCTAAAGGAGAGTTCTTTGATAGATTTATTTCCCTGGGAGACTGTACTTGCCTTAGGGATACTGCAAAGGAGTTAGGAATTCCTCAAAATAGATTTATAAACATACTTATAGATAGAGGCTACCTTTATAGAAATCAAAAAGGAAAGCTTAGATTTTACTCAACTGCGGCTGATTACTTTGAACTAAAGGACTATATCAATAAATATAACGGAGAGCCTGGAGTCTATACAGTAGTTAGACCTGAGGGAAGAGCATATTTCTTCTCCTTATTTAAAGAGATGGGGGAAATCTAGAAGGGAGGTAACTTTAGATGTTAATCTTAAATGAAAAAAGCTGTATTGACTGTGATGAGTTTGAATTTAATAAACATAATGAAGAAATAGATGAACTAATGGAAAAACTTACAGAACTTGAAGACTATGACTGTATAGTACTTCACAAATATATAGACATAGCTCACAAAGATAAGGAGATGGAGGTTCTTGATACAAGCCTATGGGATATATATGAGCTTGTGGAATATGCAGATTTTAAAAATGGTGTAGACATTCTTCTTGATGATGAAGGGTTTTTAAATTTATCAGTTTATGGACAAACCTATAAGGTGGTTGGTAAAGACCATTTTGTTAATTCTATTTTTAAAATTATTCCACGAGATGAAGAATATAACTTTCTTGATATATCTGACTTTATACTTGAAGGAAAGCCGATAAAACTTTCAGAAAAGCAGTTAGCTAGGAAGAAAAAATCAACCATTGAACTTCTTAAGGAATGTAGAGAGAAGGCAGATAGGACTCATCTTGCAAAGGTGAGGGCTAATAAAAAGGAAATAGGTGAGGAAAGGTAAAAATTCCAAATGAAGGAGGGGAGGATTTGAGTGTAATAGAAAAAATCAAAAGAGATATAAAGGATTTACTCCATGTGCAAGATAAGAAGGCTTTTCTTAAAAAGAACATACCTTATCTTGCATTTTTCTATTTAGGAAATATTTTTTCTCACCATGTAAATTCATATGTAGGAGGTGATTTAATAGACCGTTTATTTCAATCGGTCCTAGAAATAGAAACAATGAACTATCTTCCTAGTTTTAATCCAATGGATTTACTCGTAGGTCTTATCTTAGCTGCATTAGTTAAGCTTATTATTTATAGTAAAGGTAAAAATGCAAAGAAGTTTAGACAAGGAGAGGAATATGGATCTGCAAGATGGGGTAATGCGAAAGATATTGCTCCATACATGGATGATGATTTTAGGAATAATCTTCTTCTTACTCAAACTGAAAGAATTACTATGAATAGTAGACCAATGAATCCCAAGTATGCAAGAAATAAAAATGTACTTGTAATTGGAGGTTCAGGTTCTGGTAAAACAAGATTCTTTGTAAAGCCTAATTTGATGCAATTACATTCAAGCTATGTAGTGACTGATCCTAAAGGAAGTCTTCTTCATGAGTGTGGAAAAATGCTAGAAATGAGTGGTTATAGGATAAAAACATTAAATACAATTAATTTTAAAAAAAGCATGAAATATAATCCATTCGCCTACCTTAGAAGTGAAAAAGATATTCTAAAACTGGTCCAGACTATTATAGCTAATACTAAAGGAGAGGGAGAAAAGGCAGGAGAAGATTTTTGGGTAAAAGCTGAAAGGCTTTATTATACAGCCCTTATTGGCTATATATTTTATGAAACACCAAAAGAGGAACAAAATTTTACTACTCTACTAGCAATGATAGATGCTAGTGAAGTTAGAGAGGAAGATGAAAACTTTAAAAACGCAGTAGATTATATGTTTGATGCCTTAGAAGAAAAGGATCCAGATCATTTTGCTCTTAAGCAATATCGCAAATATAAGTTGGCAGCTGGAAAAACTGCAAAATCTATTTTAATATCCTGTGGTGCAAGGTTAGCCCCTTTTGACATTAAAGAACTTAGGGATTTAATGAGTGAAGATGAAATGGAACTAGATACCCTAGGAGATAGAAAGACTGCCCTATTCGTTATAATTTCAGATACAGATGATACCTTTAACTTTGTAGTATCACTCATGTATTCCCAGATGTTTAACTTGCTCTGCGATAAGGCTGATGATGTATATGGGGGAAGGTTACCAATTCATGTTAGGTGTCTTCTAGATGAGTTTGCAAATATAGGCTTGATTCCTAAATTTGAAAAACTTATAGCTACAATACGTTCAAGAGAAATAAGTGCCTGTATTGTATTACAGGCACAATCACAACTAAAGGCAATTTACAAGGATAATGCAGATACCATAATAGGAAACTGTGATACAACC
>SABI01000331.1 GCA_009929055.1 Spirochaetia bacterium
AGTGGGTATCGACTTCTCTTGGGAGTATGACGTCAAGGGAACCATTCATGCCAGGCATATCATCACTGATACAGGATGGAAGATTGATATCGATAGAGGTCTGGATATCTTCCAGAAGTTTGATATGAACGATGGCCTTTCCATCACTAACAGGATGCAAGAATACAGGCAGTGCAAGAGGTTTGAGGTGACGTATAGGAAACTATAAGCTCTAAATGGCTAGCAGTTGGAGGATAATTGGGGGATAAATATTAATTTTATAAGAAAGTAATTCACTTGTGAAGAGATTATCGTACTTTTTAACCCATCCTAAAAGATTGGCTGACATTTGTTTTTCAAATCTGAAAAATGAATACTCTCAGTACAAATTAAAAAAGGGTTGGAGATAGATACCTCAATTCCATTGTTCCATGAAGAAATGAGCTCAACCAATTCATCATTATCTGTATCTTGTATAATGCTATCTGTATTTGCAGTAATCCCTATATCTAGACTCATAACTACTCCTCCTCCCAACCAGAATTGAAAAATACACTTTCAAATCCTCTTTGTGGTAATGATTTTACCAGCATATCAATGGCAGTGGCAACAGCTGCATTCAAACTATTTTGAACATTTGCCTTCACAATTTGTTCAACTAGAGTATTCAGAGCACTCTGAGAAAGAGTTTGTATATTATTAGGCATTACAATTTGAGGAAAGTTCAACTGCCCTAGATTAATATTGATATTTGGTGGTAAGTTTCTTAATTTTTTAACCTTTAACGATTTCCTACATATGTGAAACTTTTCAGCACTCTCAATACATGCAAGGTTTAAATTATCCCAAATATTTTCTTCAATATTATTTTTTATAAGATACTCTTCGGGAAAAAACGGAGAATCTAATTCGAAAAGCGACCGATATTCTTGGAAAAGATCCCACATTAAGTCATCAATTCCTTTTTTTTCTGCCTCTTTAACATGATCTAAACCAAGAAATTGAACCGCTTCAGTTCTTGTAATAGCATGACCATGAGAGTACAGTTCCGATGACAATTTTTTAATTATCTCAGAATTCTTTTCTTCAAGAAACGGATTCGCACGAGTCGAAAGCAATCTTAAGCCTACTAACTTTGTTTCTTCCAATGTACGATTTACAGAACCAAGTGCTAGAGGATGAACCTGTTTTGTTAACTCTCTAAAGCCTTCCATAGCTTCATCCGGGCGTTCACAACCAAACCTTTTTAGTAAAGAAAAATATCCTGTTACATCTTCTACAGATAGGGGAAGCCTAGACTTAGTTGTTTCATCTATGGGATTATAAGGTCCATTAGGTAAAGTGGCATCGATTGGACCTAATTCACCTTTCTTGGTCATTAATATTTCATCAGCACCTAGTGAGATAAGTGTAGCAGCACTGTGAGCTCTGAATGGAACTAAAACCCCAAAAGAGCCTTTCTTACAATATTCTCTAATCATTGATACCAATGTCCAGGGAACATTGCTGTCACCTCCTCTGCTATATATAAATAAATCGATCTTCTCTCTTTCTTGATCTGGAAATGAAAGTATATGGTCATGGAATATCGGGATTATATCTGATGCTATGGATACCGATAAATTTTGCCTATCGCTAGTAATATAAGTAATTACCTTTGATCCGCGTTTTTCTTCAATTTGTTTTATTAGTTCAACTCTTTTACTTCTTGATTCTTCCATTTCGATCTCCTTCAAATGATAAAAGGATGAAAGTAGATAAATACTACGCGGAAGAACCGATAATCAAGAAGAATTTATTAGCAGAGGCTCACATGATGATTACTTACATCCATATACATAATGAGTATACAATATAATAACTATATGTAAAGAAAATTGTACCTAAAATAAGACAAAATAAGACAAAAGAGTACATAAGGAGACAACAAAATAGAACATATTGGATACATGATTTGTAAGACCATTGACGAAGATAAATGATACCTAACATATGAAGGTGAGTATCTTTGCTACCAGATTGAGGATAAGGACTAGTTCCTTCGATTTCCCCAAAGAAAAGTTGATACTGTGGTGAAGCAATTGAATGACTATGCCAAGGCAGGTCTAAAAGTTAAACAGGCTTATATACCTACTCATGAACCAACGTGCTTTGGAGCTAATCCCTATGCTCCGATATCTGTGTCATCTTATACTCGGTAAAACATTAGAACTGTTTATCACGAATTGTTTTATGTCCTGATTCTATGTAATCTTCAGTCTCTTGTCTATTTCAGTGACTTACTCAAGATATGATAACCAGTAATCAAAGTACCTGGTAATCTGAGTTTATGTTTATATTATAGTTTGCAATTCTGCTTGTTGTAAAACTATAATCCTTATTTAGGGGTATGCAAAAGGGTATGCAACATACCCCTTTATTAAGAACAACTTGGAGCAATATAGAGAAAGTTCTAAATATTGAGAGTTTACTAAGTCATTTATATGTAGTACTCTAGAGTAAAATAAAGCTGTACGTAGCCAGATTTCTGACATACCTATTTATGCAATTATGCACCTTCACACGGTAGAAGTCGTTGGTTCAAACCCAATCGCGCCCATAAAGACCAGTCTTCGGACTGGTTTTTTTAATACAGGCCAAAAGTAATCACAAG
>SABI01000332.1 GCA_009929055.1 Spirochaetia bacterium
ATCGAAGATTTCATTGTTCTGAAAGATGATACTAGAGATGTTACAGGGGCAAATATTTCAGTAAAGTTGACTGATGAGTTTATGGAGAGTGTTATTAGTGATAAGAATCATCACTTTCACTTTCCTATTGATGATAAGAGTACTGATTATGGGTCTAAGTCTTCTAGAGAGATCTTTAATAAACTGGTTCATCAGGCTTGGAAGAATGGAGAACCTGGAGTTCTTTTTTGGGATAAAATTATTAAAGAGTCTCCAGCTGACTGTTATCCTTACTTTCATACTAAGTCAACTAACCCTTGTGGAGAACTCCCACTTTCACCATATGACTCTTGTCGTTTAGGTCACATCAACTTATTTGCTTATGTAAAGAACCCTTTTACCTCATCTTCTTATTTTGACTGGATAAGTTTTGAGTCTGATGTCCGATTTATTCAAAGATTGATGGATAATATTATTGAACTTGAAAGAGAAAAGATTGAAGAGATAATTTCACAAGTAAAGTCTAGTTACGATGATGAGAGTGTGAAGATGATTGAACTTAACCTTTGGAAGAAGGTTCATGAGTCACTTTTGAAAGGAAGAAGAACAGGCTTAGGGGTTATGGGAGAAGCTGATATGTTTGCTGGACTAGGTTTCCCTTATGACTCTCCTGAGGCTTTTGAGATGGGGGTGGAAGTTCATAAAAGGTTAGCTTTACATAGTTACGTGTCTTCAATCATTTTAGCAGAAGAGAGAGGGACCTTTCTAGACTTTTCTCATAAACTAGAAGAAAATAACCCATTTATACAGAGAATTAAAGGAGAGCTTTCTCCAGAGGGAGTAGAAAAATATCTTAAGTTTGGGAGAAGAAATATCTCTAATCTTACTATAGCACCTACAGGGACAACATCTCAGATTGTAAATAGAATGGGAGTTTCTTCAGGAATGGAGCCTGTTTTTGAAGTTTTCTATAAAAGAAGAAGAAAGATAAATCCAAATGACCCTCAGGTTAGAGTAGATTTTGTGGATGAAGTAGGGGATAAGTGGGAAGAATATTTTGTAATTCACCCAACCTTTAAGATGTGGGTTAAGATAACTCATCCAGAAATTTTAACTCTTGAAGGGTTAACTGAAGAAAGACTTACTGAACTTGTTAGAGAGTCTCCTTATAATAAGTGTACTGCTAATGAGATTGATGTGATTTCAAAGATAAAGTTCCAGGGAGAAATTCAAAAGTGGGTTGATCATTCAATTTCTGTTACTCATAATCTTCCTAAGACTATAACAGAAGAGGAGATTTCTAACTTTATTATTGAAGCTTGGAGATCTGGTTGTAAGGGTTTTACTGTTTACAGAGAGGGTAGTAGAGCTGGAGTCTTGGTAAGAAAGACAAAGGAAGATGAGGAGAGTGAACCATTTCATTACATAGATGCCCAGAAGAGGTCTGGAATACTTAATTGTGAGATACATCGACTCCTTTCTAAGGGTGAATATTGGTTCGTTCTTATAGGTTTATTGAATAGTAAACCTTATGAAATTTTTGCTATCAAAGAAAAGAAACTCCCATCTTGCTTGAGAATTGCTTCATCAGCCGTTCTGAAGGGTCAGATCATAAAGAGAAAGAAGAGACTCTATGATCTAATTACAGTTCGTCCTGATACAGGTGAACCAATTATTATTACTGATATTCTCTCTTTGATGGACTCAGATGATGATAGAAGTGATACTAAAAGATTTTCTCTTGAACTTCGTCATAGAATAAATCCTAAGTTTATTTCTGAAACTATTGATAAACAACCTAAAGAAATTACATCATTTGAAAAAGCTATTACTAGAGTTCTCAAAAGGTATATTGTAGATGGTGAAGTTTCAGGGTTGGTTTGTGATAATTGTGGTAGTTCAAATGTCTTCTATGTTAATGGTTGTCCTAAGTGTAGAGATTGTGGAATCTCAAAGTGTGGTTAGAGGATTAATATTGATGAATCTGGCTCTTAAGAAATTAAGAGCCATTTTTTATAAAATATATTAAAAAATCTTAGAATAAATTTTGTAGTATGAAATATAATTTTTATATTTAGACTATATTAATAACAGGGTGATGAGCCTATAAAAAACAAAGTATTATGAAGGCAAATGTTAAAGCTATTCGGATTTTCGTACCAAGCGAGGCAATTGCAAATAAGATTAAAGCAACCCCTGCGCTTAAGAGGTTAACAAGACAGACTTTAAAGGCTGGCGACAATTACGAAGTAGTTAATCACAAGCAGTTTTCTGACATTCAAAGGCTATTGCCAATAATTGGGTGCAACATTTATGAAGTTCAGGTTTCCAAAAATAACAAAGTATTATGAAACAGGTATTATTTACTTACGACGATGGTTCACAAACAAGGCATAATGCTAAGGGAACAAGTATTACAGTAATTATTAAGTTAGTAGGTGAAACAATTACATCTTTAGTGGACGCTTATGACACGCAAACTAAAGAGATGAAGTCGACAGAAATTCAGTCAAGGATAGTTAAAGCAGAAATATTCTAAGTTATGAAAACAAAAATTATTTTAATCATAGTTTCTATTATAGTATTCTTTTTTCTCATTAGAGAAAGTGAATCTCAAGAAAGTACTTTTGGACAATTATACTATTTAATAG
>SABI01000333.1 GCA_009929055.1 Spirochaetia bacterium
GTGTAAGAGTTCGAGTCTCTTAGAGGGTACATAATTATAATAACAATAGTTAAATATGCAGATTTACTTGCATATATAAATTATAATACATATCTTTGTAACATCAAAATTAAAACAGTATGATAGATACATTTGGAGATAATCTATTAGAAGGTTTTAAACATGAGTCTCCTTCATATGAAGGAAATCAATTTAAAGACTTTCTATGTGTACTTGAAGGATTCAAGACTAAGTTTAAGAATCTTCACTGGTCAGCATATAGTAATTCAATCCATGTAAGGGTTGATGAACTTATTGATAAAATATCTGATTATCAAGACATTCTTGCAGAAGAAGTTCAAGGTATTCAGGGACAGTTTGAACCAAACTTCCTTAAGGGAACTAACTTTAATTTCACTTGTCCTCATGAAACAATTGATAATCTGATAAGTAGAACTGATACTTTTTATTCTAAATTACCTCAGTCTTCTGGCTTTGCTGGAGTTAGAAGTGAGTGTGAAGCCTTCATTACTAATCTTCACAAGTATAGGTACTTGTTTGATTTATGTAGAAGAGGTGCAATGGATTAAATGGCTCAGTGGTGCAACTTGGTAGACACAACAGATTTAAGCTCTGTAAAAGTGAGGGTTCGACCCCCTCTTGAGCTACCATAATGGGTTTGTAGTTTAATGGTAAAACACTGCTCTTGTAAAGCAGATTTCTCAGTTCAATTCTGGGCATTCCCTCAACTTGTAGGTATGGTGTTGGAGGTTAGCACATGACATTGCCAATGTCAAGGGGACAGTTCAAATCTGTTTATCTACTCTATGGAAAGTAAAGTTTGTAGTATATGTGGTATAGAAAAGCCACTAAGTGAATTTGCTTTAAATAAGACCAGAAAAGATGGTCATGCTTCTGATTGTAAGTCTTGTAGAAAGAAGTATAGAGATGAGCATTATAGACTTCATAAAGAGTATTATAAAGAAAAGGCAGCAGCCTATAAAAGAAAGAAGACTAAAGAATTAGAAGAGTTTAAAAGCACATTAAAATGTGAAATATGTGGTGAAAGTAGACCTTGGTGTTTGGATTTTCATCATATAAATCCTGAGGAGAAAGAAGGGGAGATAGCAAAACTCATTGAATCCCCAAGAAGATTACAAGAAGAATTAAAGAAGTGTATAGTCCTGTGTGCTAACTGCCATAGGGATTTACACTATAAAGAAAGAAATGCAGGTGTCGTATAAAGGTCAGTATAGGAGATTTCCAATCTTCTGGTTAGAGTTCGATTCTCTTCACTTGCTCTAAATCGCGAGGTAGTGTAATGGCAACATGTGTGGCTCATAACCACAAGAAGCAGTAATACTGTGTTGGAAGTTCGAGTCTTCCCTTCGCAACTAAGTTAAAGTAAATAATATGAAAGAGGAGAAGACATTAATCACTTGTATTATAGGCTCTACAGTTAGAGAAGTAATCAAGCAAGCTCAAGAGCTTGAAATTAAAAGAGAGGATATAGTAAACATGTTTCCTTTAGGAGGACAGATTTACTTGGTATTTTATAAGTAAAAATAGCTGGCATTATGGAAGAGAAGAAGACAAAAGAACCCCAGTACAATGAACCTAAGATGATGGTACATCTTGCTATTTATAGTGCTGTTGGTAAATACAAGAGTATTAGAAGAGCTATCAGAAAAGGGCATGTAACCTCTTGGGGAGAGGAAGTCCCAAAGAGACCTTTCAATAATAGAAAGAGGACCCTTGGTAGGGAGTTACAGATTACTAAAGAGAAGATTTATGGAGAACTTAAGTATAGACATCAAGCCAGTTGAGCTTGAAACTCCCAAGGAAGAATATAACAATATACCAATTGTATATTGTAAGCATTGTCTATCATTAGCAATAAGAAACTCAGATGGCATAGATTACTGTGACAAGTGTGGTGGAACTGAAACTGGTGAGGCACACATACATGAATGGGAGAAAATGTATGGGCAAAAGTATGGTGGAAATTATCTAACAGAAAAATAAAATGGAAGAGAAGGATAAAATGAAAGTTGTAAAGGGAGGCAAAGATACTCCAGAAGTGAGAAAACTAAGTTATGAGGAACTGGAGAATACTGCACATCAGTTGTCTGAACAAAGCAGACAGTTATATATGCAGAATCAGAAGTTAAGTCAGGCTTTACAAGAAGCTAATCTTGCTAACTTCTATGAAAGATTGAAGTGGCTATGGACAGTAATTACCTCTACTACACCTTATATCTCAGAAGAGTTCAAGCAGAAGTGTGGTGCAGAATTTGAAGTACTAATGACTCAACCTGAAGAACAGGGACCTGAGGAAGAAGTAAAGGAAGGAGAATAAACTATGGCTAAGCAAGTGGATTCAATAGTTAGGATTCCTTGCAAGGTAGATGGTAAGTTCTTTAGATATTGGTTCGAGTTTCTTACACCTTTTCATAACTTGACTGAGAGAGAAATGGATGTCATTACTTCATTTGTGAAGCAAAGATATGAACTCAGCAAGGTCATTAAAGATAATGAGATACTTGATAAGGTTACTATGAGTGAAGATACTAAGAAGAAAGTAAGGGAAGAATGTGATATATCTCTTCCCCACTTTCAAGTCATCATGGGTAAGTTAAGAAAGAAT
>SABI01000334.1 GCA_009929055.1 Spirochaetia bacterium
ATCTAAGAGTGTTCACACCATGATAGATATCATTAATCAAGTGAAGTCAAACTTTCCCGTCACCACCTTTGGAGCCTCTAATTGGGACTATAAGAGAATTGAAACTTCTCATATCTATAGTTTTCAGAATAAACTTCCTGTTATCAGGGCAAGTGAAATTCACTGGTCTCTCGCTACAACAGACGGAGAGAAGATGGGCGATGAAACGCTCACTTTTATGAATGATGAATCAAAAAAGTGGTATAAAACCCACATGCTCCCCCTTTTTGCTTATTCATCTCAAGCAAAGGGATTTTTCAGTAAAGCAATAAAAGAAGGATCTATAGAACACTTAAATGATAAAATTAAGAGGCGCTATGTGAGTGAAGAGAACCTTCAAACATTAAAGAAGGTTGAAAATATGTGTAAAGAGATAGGTGTTTCTCCTGCTTCACTCATCCTTTCTTACCTTACGAGTGCCCCTTTCCCTACTATTGCAATTATTGGACCATCTAGTGTGGAGCAAATTAAAGATTCCCTTAAAGACTCTGATCTTATTCTTACTGAACAACAAAGAAAGCAATTAGAGTAGAAATAAAAGGAGATGTATCTATGAATGAAATTACGAAAGAGGGGGAACTTCTTAATAAAAAAGGGGAACTAAGTGAAATAGGATGGTCACGAAGACCCCAACTACGCTACTCTCGAAAAGCAGTAAAATCGAGTCCACTAGGGATAAAAGAGTGGGACTATTATGCAATATATTCCCATAAGCACCAATTTTTTCTCACCACCACTTTTAGTGACTTAGGATATCTTGGTCTTTTTGCAATAGCGTTTATTGATATGAAAAAGGGAAAGTGGTATCAGCAAGACTCAATGAAGCCTTTCCCTTTAGGACACCTCGGCCTCCCTCCTCACTCAGGTGATTATGAAGTTGCTTATTCACATAAAAATCTACGAATAGCTTACTCGCGTAGAGATGAGCGAAGAAGAATTCTCTGTGGTGCCCCAAACTTAGAAATAGGTGGGGTAAAAGGGGTAGAAGCTGACCTCACTCTCATCCAATCTCCTGAGATGGAGAGTATTAATATTGCCACAAGCTGGCGTGAAAATAGAAAAGCTTTTTATTATAATCAGAAAATTAACTGTATGGGGGTAAGTGGTACAGTAAGAATTAATGATACAACCTACTCCCTTACTCCTGATGAGTCTGTTGCTACACTCGACTGGGGACGAGGGAAATGGACATATCAAAATAGATGGTATTGGGCGAGTGCGAGTGGCTTTACCAACAGCACCCCTATTGGATTCAATCTTGGATATGGTTTTTCTGATAGATCTGAAGTAACAGAGAATGTAATTTTCTATAAGAATAAAATCCATAAATTAGATCAAGTTGATTTTATTATTCCACCAGAAAGCTATGAAAAGGAATGGAAGATTACTTCTAACGATAAAAGAATTGAACTCACTTTTACCCCAGTAACCGACAGAGCTACTAAGAGTGATTTCTTCATAATAAAGTCAGTACAACATCAAGTATTTGGCCACTTTGATGGCTATATGATTCTTGATGATGGAATAAAAGTTCCTATTAATCATTTAGCAGGCTTTGGAGAAGATGTGTTTAATCGTTTCTGATTAAACGATAGAGTATATGATAAGGAAGGGCATATTCTCTCGCTAGTTGGGCAATGCTCTCTCCTGTACACCATTGAAATAATAGCCTCTCATTATCGACTAATGAACAATAGTGACATGTTTTTTCTCTAGGGTTTTGTTGTTTTTCTCTCAGTTGTTCTTTCATATTTCCCCCTACAGATACTAAACGATGAATTAATTGATTTTGCTTCACTAATGGGTGTCTGGAAATTGGAAAAAAATTTTTCTTTACAAGATAAGAAATTTTTACTGCTTAAGAAACGAAAAAGCCCAAGATTAACAACTGCTAATCTTGGGCACATAATCAATTAGATTATCTCTAAGAAACAATCTCTACATTAAGGCTCAATCACCGCCCATCGAGCGTAAAGGGTGAAGTCCTCAGCTGCTCTCCATGTAAGAATAGGTGTGAGGGTTTCATCATAATAGGATGTACCCATACTATCTTCATATCCCATGAAGTCATAAGAAACTCTCGTAGGAATATCACCTGGATAAGTTAAATCAGGTAAGTATTGGTTAGTTACTGCTTGTACTGGCGCTGGGCCACCTGCTCCATTGTTAGGGTCAAACGTAATTGTGTATGTTTTTGGTTCCCATTGAGCAAATAGGATCCCAGTTATACCCTCTTTATCCCAATTCTTAGCACTATTCATATCCTTATCGTAATATTGATTACCTCCTGAAGAGCGATCAAAATATCCTAAGAAATTATAATTATCTGATGCTGGTGCATTTATACCACTAGGCATCGCAGAACCGAATGTTGCAGAAACTTCATTAGAACCATCTTGTCCACCTTGGAAGTTGAAAGAGATAGATGTAGTTTTTGCTATCCATTGAGCATATACATCAACATTTCCAGTACTTCCTAATTCAATCTTTGTAATAGAATTTGTAAAACTACTTTCTGTGAACCACCCTTCAAAAGTATAGCCGGTTTTGGTTGGATTCGTGAATGTGATTTCA
>SABI01000041.1 GCA_009929055.1 Spirochaetia bacterium
GTATTATAGAGAATAAAGATTATGTCTCCCGTGGTGGATTAAAACTTGAACATGCTTTACACACTTGGAATATTGATGTAAAGGATTTAGACTTTGTTGATGCAGGATCCTCGACTGGAGGCTTTAGCGATTGCCTATTACAACATGGTGCACATAAAGTTCATGCTGTTGATGTAGGATATAATCAACTTGATTACAGGCTCAGAGTCGACCCGCGAATAATCGTTCATGAAAAGACCAATATTATGCATCTTGCTAGAACAGATATTGAAGTCGATGCAGCAGTTGCTGACCTTTCATTTCGTTCTATAACAAAAGCAGCATCTCATATATTAAGTCTTACGCGTCAAAGCTGGATGATCTCTCTTATCAAACCACAGTTTGAAATTGAGGGGGCGAGAGAAGATTTCACAGGGGTAATAGATGATCCTTTTCTTTTAATTAATACCCTTATTAATGTATATAACTCATTAACAGATGAACAAGTTGGAATTAAGGCTATTATTGAGTCTCCTATACAAGGAAGGAAAGGGAATAGAGAATTCTTAGCATGGTTAACCCTTTCTCAAGGATTTGCTAAAAATCAATTTATTAAAGAAATACATCATCTTATTAAAACTTCATAGAATTCTTAAAAAGATACCGGTCTGTATCTATTAAGAAGTGAAAGGAGAGTAGGCCAGTACCGCTTTATTTTTTCCTTCTTCTTTTGCTTTGTAAAGGGCAATATCGGCTCGTCGTATAAGACTAATTAATTCTTCTCCTTTAATATGTTCAGCTACTCCAATACTAATAGTACAGCAAATATCATTATCAAACATATTCATTTCAACATTTTTACAAAGAGAGGCTCCAATATCATAGGCCATTTGACCCTTTATAGCAGGAAGTAAAATCATTAATTCATCTCCACCCCATCTAGAAACAATACCCCTCTCACCTATCTCTTTTGAGAGGGTATTAGAGATGTGAATCAATACTTCATCCCCAACTGGATGCCCATAGGTATCATTAACAAATTTAAATTCATCAAGATCTATCGCTAGAAGAGAAAATGGTGTTTCATCACTATTATGTTTTTCAACCGACTTTTCAACAAAGATATCAAAATGTCTTCGATTTATCAGTCCTGTTAAGGGATCTGAATTACTTAATTTTTCTAATTTAGCAGTTCTTTCTTTTACCTGTTGGCTAAGGTTCTCTACCATTTGTTCGCCAAGTGCCTCTTTTGCTAAGCGTTGTTGATTTAACCTATGATTAATAAAAAGCAATATAATAAGAAGGAAAAAAATAATGACTAAATTAGTAGAAAGAGACCTATCATACACATTCATCGCAATTGGAACTTCGACGTGAAGGGCTACGGTGAGAGGAAAAGAGGATATCTGAGCAAGAGGGATATAGAGATCTTTATCGACAAGTATTCTCATCCCACCATGTATTGATGAGTTTGTCAGTCCTAGCTCTGGAATTTTGGAGAACACAGATAATTGTGAAATATGTGTTATAGAGAAATCCATAGAGGTTGTGTCTAAATTTTCATTATACCATAAGGAAAACACCTCTCCATTAGCATTGTAGAGCGTCGCTTTAATAATTCCACTCAATGTAGATATTGCAAGAGAATCAAAGAAAGATTCTGTTTCAATAATCAATGCTAAAATGGTAGGATCTGTTTTATCTTGGTGTTGATGATGGATGATTCTACTCATCAGTAAGTATTTTCCATCATCACGGGTGATGGGGGAAATAGAAAATTCTTTCCCTTGGTCTCTATGAGATTCAATTATTACATTGTTAACATCACTAATCTTAGGACATTCTGGATAATAAGATGAATAAAGAATATCACCTGTAATTGAGAAAAGAAGTACCCCTTCTAGCCCTTCTTGTATGAGAAGCTGCTGCTGGATTGTGTGTTCAAAATCAGGAGAAATGGGTTGCCCTGAAGAATCTTTATCGAACGAGTCATCTGCTTGAGCAAGAAGTGCTATAGTCATTTCATATATAGTAAGCTTACTCGATATCTTTTCACCAAGTAAACTTGCTTGCATTTGAAGCCTCATCTCTAAGCTATTAATCTCTTTTTCTCTTTGCCCCCGTAAGATAAAACCAAAGAAAATAAAGACAAAAACTATTGCCCCTATAGGGAATAGATACCGTTGAAAGAAGAGAATAATATGACGATTTGATTTGATTATATTTCTACTCATATATTGCTTAAAGAGTCCCATCTATTTGATCAAAAAAAGTTCTAAATAGGGTATAATTTTCAGGTGTTATTCCAATGGTATGCGCCATTGAAGCCTCTTGTTTAAGGAGTGTCTCACGGGTTTTTATAATAGTCTCCTCACTTGGGACAACAATTTGAATATGTGTAGATTCTAATAGTGCTTTGGAAGTATATTGTGCCTCTAAGGCATCTAATCTTGCTTGATCTACTATCTCTTGCCACGAAGTGAGTATAATCTGTTGGGTTTCTTTGGACAATTTATTCCAGAAAAAAGTTGATGTAATTGGGATATACTGAGCAAAGTATTCCTTGTCCTCATATACATGTTTAATTCCATATTGGTCTAGATGCGCACTAGTTATAGTTTCATATGAAGTAAGGAGGGCATCAATTGTTTTCTTCTTTAAAGCTAAAGGGAGACTAGGCCAAGCAATAGTAACTGCCTTTGCCCCTAATGTTTCAATTCTTAAGCTGTTAACATGGCCCCCTGCTACTCTAATTTTTTTATCAACAAAATCTATTGGATCATAAATTGCTTGGGAGGAAGAGAAAATATGGGTATGCCCAAGATCAATAAATCTTCCAAGAACTTTAACATCAAGGCTCTTTTCAATAGTTGCAATTAAATTCTTCCCTACATTACTCTCCATTAAACTATAAGAAACTGAAGCATCTCTGCCATAAAAACTTGGAAGAAGGAGCATTCCTACATCAGGAACTAGTTTGTCAAAATGCCACGTTCCAGGGACTGCTATCTCCACCTTTCCCTGAGCAAGAGCTCGAAAAATATCTGCATCCTTAAATAAAGAGGCAGAAGGATAAAATTCAATTTCATATACACTAGCAAGTCTTTGTTCTAAGAGCTGAGCAAATCTTTTTACTGATGCAGTTTGAACATGTGCACTTGTGTTTTCAACAGAAATACGGATGACAGGAAGTTTTTTGCTCCAGAGGGGAGATGTTATAATAGAAAGAAGAAGAATTATGAGTATAATAATTTTTGTCTTAAATAGACTACAACGATAGATCATCTAATTATTCTCTCTTTTATTTATAGTTAGAGCTAAAATATATATTTCTACGAGAAAAATTTGGTGTATGTTCTTTGAAGTAAAAACTATTTCTCACATCAATACAATACCATAAAAAAGGGAGAGAGGAAACCTATACTAAATTAGTTTGTTATAACTTTCCTTTTTATATTTATTGATTAATCACTTCGTCATTTATAATAAAGACCACATCAACGAGAGAAAAATTCTCTCTTAAGTTCTTTCTTACTTGTTCATAACGGAGAGAGGTGCCTTCTTCATAAATTGTTGCATTAAGAAACTCTCCACTAAAATGAACATACCCAATAGAGTTTACTGCACTATATCCTATTAAAGTTGTTTGAGGAGGGATGAAAGAAATAGCCCCTTCAATAAGAGCTCCTTGAGGAACTGCGTTGATGAGTTTTTCAATAAAGTTATGAACTATAAGGGAATCATTTTTTATCATAACAGAAGTTTTTGTATATCGGTGTGAAGAATCATTTGAGGAGACAATAGGGAAATAGAGGGAAAGAAGGAGTTCTTTTTGTTGACTCTCCTTATCATTAAGGTGTTGTTTTATAAGAGGTATCACCCCAGAAGTATCAAAAGATGCTTTAATTTTAGGAAGAGTGATCATCAAGGTAATTGCTAAAATGATTAAAAATGAGAGGATAATAATGAGAATTTTAACTAATTGCCCTTGATGGCGATGTTTTTTATCACTATTCATACCCATTAGCATACACTTAAATTTTTTCCTTGATAAGCATCTATTTACATCAGAAGAAAAACCTCGTATTATATTTTCATCTATGAGAATTCTAAAAGGTATTGCCGCTTCGGCAGGGATTGGCATCGGGAAAACATTTCTCTATGTTCATGAGAAAATTGTCATTCCACATAATAATGTAGAGGAAGAACATCTCTCTGTTGAGAAGAAGCGCTTTCACTTAGCTCGAAAAAAAGTTGATAAACAACTCAATAAATTAGTACAAGATGTGAGTAGTGATGAACATAAAAAAATCCTTGAAACTCACCTGCTCATGCTCCAAGACCCAGAATTTATTGAATCAGTTGAGAAATTAATTGAAAGTGAAAAAATTTGTGTTGAGTGGGCAGTTGAAAGAATTGTGAGCTCTCTTATTGAGATGTTAGACTCATCAAATGACCCTCTATTAAGGGAAAGAAAAGCAGATTTCTATGATATTGGGTGGCGAATAATTTGGATGCTGATGGGGAAAAATCGCCCTAATCTCTCAATTATAAATGAAGAAGTCGTCCTTGTTGCCGATACCCTTTTGCCATCTGAGGCATTAACTCTTGATCCGACTAAAATCAAAGCTATTGCCCTTGATAGAGGTGGCAGAACATCTCATGTTGCTATTTTAGCACGAGCGTTGCAGATTCCAACTGTTCTAGGATTAGGACGAATTACTCAGAAAGTGAAAATGGGTGATGAGATCATTGTTGATGGGAATGTGGGAGAGGTCTCAGTAAGGCCAAACTCAGCTTCTGCAAAAAAAATGAATGAGCGTTATATACAATGGATGGCTCATGAAAAAGAACTTGAGCAACTTACTGATTTAGAAACAATTACAAAAGATGGTCATACTGTCTTGTTGAAAGCAAATATTGAGACTGTAGAAGAATTAGAAGCCGTTGTTACCCATGGGGCAGTTGGTATTGGGTTATTTCGTTCTGAGTTCCTCTTCTTGAAGCCAGGTGGCGCAACAGAAGAAGAGCAATTTATAGCCTATAAATCAGTTGTAGAAAAGATGAAAGATATTGGCCCTGTTACGATAAGAACTATCGATGTTGGTGGCGATAAAGTAATACCAGGAATGGAAGGATTAGGGGAAGAAAACCCAATTCTTGGTTGGAGGGCAGTACGATTTTGTCTCTCAAGAAAAGATATATTTCGTATTCAATTACGGGCAATATTAAGGGCTAGTGCATTTGGGAAAACTAAGATAATGTTTCCCATGATTAGTGGCCCTGAAGAACTAGATAATGTAATTATCGTATTAGAACAAGTAAAAGATGAGTGCAGAAGAACTGGTATTGAATTTGATGAGGATATTGAAGTAGGAATTATGATAGAAGTTCCTTCAGCAGCCCTTGTTGCAGATCTTTTAGCAACGAAAACAGACTTCTTCTCCATTGGAACAAATGATTTAATTCAGTATACTATTGCAGTAGATCGGGGAAATGATAAGATTGCCTATCTTTATCAACCATTTCACCCAGGTGTATTGCGTTTAATTAGAATGATCATAGAAAAAGGTCATGAACATAATATCCCTGTAGCAATGTGTGGGGAAATGGCAGGGGATCCTTTATCAACACTATTATTAGTTGGTTTAGGACTTGATGAGTTTTCGATGAGCCCAATGAGCATATTGGAAATTAAGAACATTATCAGATCAATCACGTTGCAAGAAGCGAAGGAATTGGTGGAAACTGTGATGGAGATGAAATCTCACATCAACATAAACACCTATATAAGGGAATGGATGCATGATAGATTCGGAAGTATTATCACTACGTAAGCAGATGGTACCTATAGTAGCAATTATTGGAAGACCCAATGTTGGTAAATCTACTTTATTTAATCGTTTAATAAGAAAAAGAAGGGCAATCACAGACTCTATGCCGGGAGTAACAAGAGACCTAATTCCAGAAAAATGGTTATTAGGGAATCATCCTGTTCTCCTTGTTGATAGTGGTGGGGTAAAACTAGACAAAGAAGGACTCGATTTTATTGTTACAAAAAAAAGTCTCTCATTACTAGAAATAGCAGACTCTATCATTTTATTGATGGATTGTATGGAAGTTACTGCAGAAGATGAAATGCTCCTGCAGACATTAAGACGTTATAGCGACAAAGTAATTCTTGCTGTCAATAAAGTAGATGACCCTGTCAGGGATGTGCTAGTCTATGACTTTCATCGCTTTGGATATCCTCGAGTTGTCCCCCTCTCTTCAGCCCATGGCCTTGGAATTGATATCTTAGAAGAAGAGCTTATGATGATGCTTAACCTTGAAGAGGTTGAAGAAGCTGAAGAGGTTACCCCTCGAATCAACATTGCAGTCTTAGGCAAGCCTAACACAGGTAAATCAACTCTCACTAATGCCCTTACAGGAAAAGATACTTCCATTGTGAGTGAAATCCCAGGAACAACTCGTGATGTTATTATGGGAGACTTTTCTTACAGAGGAACTGATTTTACTATCCTCGATACTGCTGGTATTAGAAGAAAAAGTAAGGTTGATGAAGATGTAGAATACTATTCAGTTAATAGGGCGATAAAAACAATAGATGAAGCAGACATTGTCCTTTTGATGATAGATGTTAACACAGGACTCGTCGAACAAGATAAGAAAATTGCACAACTCATTGTAAGAAAAGGGAAAGGCGTTGTTCTCGTTTTTAATAAAATAGATACCCTTACTGGAATTGGGAATGAACTAGATGCAATAAAAGATCGAGCTCGATTTGTTTTCCCAATTCTCTCTTTTGCCCCTATTGTACCAATAAGTGCCGAAAAAGGAACTGACATCGACAAAATGCTCGACGTTGTTTGGGCAGTATGGAAACAACTGACTAAACGAGTTGAAACTGCACAACTTAACAATTTTTTAAAAGAGTGGGGTGAAGCATATGAACCTCCTCGGATATCACATAAACACTACAAGATTTTTTATGGGACTCAAGTAAGTGCAAACCCCGTTCGATTCCTATTCTTTGTAAACAGAAAAAAAGATTTTCCTGAAGGATATCTAAGATATTTACAAAACTGTATTCGTCGAGATCTTGGTTTTACCCATATACCTCTTACCCTTGATCTGAAAGAAAGAAAGCGTAATACGCCACAAACTAAGTTGTAATGGAAATAAAAGCAATATGTTTTGACATCGATGGAACAATGTACCCTTTATGGATGACTCATCTTTTTTTAATTCCTACATTGTTTCCATCACTTTCTCTCATGCAAAGTGTTCAACATTTTCGTCATGCTATTAGAGAAGAAAATGGAGAAAAAACAGACCCAGAAAATCAAGAAGGGTTCTTATATCGACAAGCTCTTTTTGTTCAAAAGGAGCTGAAAAGCACCTTTTCTCTTGAAGAAATAAGAGATAAAATTGATACCCAGTTTTATGAGAGAATGAAATCATCATTTTCCCATATAAGGGCATATCCTTTTCTTAGAGAAACAATTCTCTTAATAAAAGAAAAGAATATTAAAATTGCTGCCCTCTCAGATTTCCCGGTAGAAGATAAACTTAAAAGTCTCAAAGTTGAAGACCTCATAGATTATTCTGCATGTACTGAAGAGTCGGGATACCTAAAACCCCATAAAGCTCCATTTGCCTATATGGGCACTATGATGGATACCCCTCTTAGGAATATCCTCTATGTTGGAGACAGCTATCGTAAAGATATTATAGGAGCAAGTCGTGTTGGAATGAAAACTTGCTTGCTCTTACCCCACTGTCATGGTAAAAATAACAAAGAGAAGTTTCCCCTTGCCAATTTTATATGCTGTGATTATAAGGATATGAAACGGCAGCTTTCCCAACTATTCAATTAGGAGGTTCTCATGAGAGAATTGCTTCCAATGTTCCTCTCAGTCATCCTATTTATCATCACCTTAGTTGTTATTGCCACTTTAAGAAAATCTGATGACAAAAATAGAAAAATTGAGCATATAAAAAAGTTTGTTAATCAGTATAGTGAGAAGATGAATATTACAGCCGATATGATGAAAACTAGCATTGTAGAAGTTGAATCAAAACTTGAAAGAGTGAAAGAGGATACCGCAGTAGCGGTAGTACGTATACAAAAAGAGAAAGAAGAGCTATTTTCACACCTTCAAGACCTCCAGGAGTTGCAAGCAACAATAGTCCAGTATCATAGTGTACTTTCCTCCCTCTCTGATATGACAGATAATGTAGAGTCTCGCCTTAGTATAGTAAAATTAGATATTCTTGAAATAAAAAAGGTAGAGTCGTTAATAGCTAATTTCACAACTTCTATCCAAGAATCTTCTGACTCTATGGACCAATTACACCAATCTCTTCATTCATCAATGGACTTTTATCAAACAAAAATTGATTCACTCATAGACTCCTCTATTGAACAACTTGCTTCTTCATTTGAAATTAAGAGAAAAGAGTTTATCGAAAACACGAACCCTCTTCTTACTCAATTAAACTCTATGGTTTCATCATTATTTAGTGAAGTTCATACTCAAGGACAAAAAGTCGAGGACCAAATCTCTGCCCTTCAACACGCCAAAGGGATTGCTATTTCTGATCTAAAAAGTCATCTCATAGAGGCCGAGAGGGAACTTGAGATGGAGAAAAAGAGTCTTAAAGAGCTCCAAGAAGAGAGAGGGATTATTCAATCTCTAATTAGTAATTTGAAATCAGAAGAACAACAACAGAAAGAGCAATTAAAACAAACAGAGATAATGATTCTTGGTTCAAAGGAAGAATTACACAACACCCTTAATAATATCACCAACTCCCAAGAAGAATTTAATATGATTCAACATGAAGTCGAAGTGGCGAAAACTCATATAAGTGGACTTGAAGATGAAAAAAAAATCTTAGAAGATGAAATTGCAGAAGCCCTCAGAATTAAAGAACAATTACAAAAAGAGGAAGAACTCGCCTCTTTAATAGAACGAGAAAAGATAGATTATCCTGAATTTTATGAAGAAGAAGAATCTGTAGATGAACTCATTGAAGACATAGAAGAAGAGTCAGAAGAACAACAAGAGGGTCTTTTCGATACACTCGAAGAACAATCACCTCCTTATACTGATGAAAAAGAGGTAGATAATCAAGTTAACGAAGACTTAGACAAAAAAATAGACCTAAGCATAGAAAAAATTGAAGAACAAGAAGACCTTTTTAACCCCTTTAAAGAAGAAAACCCTCCATACACAGAGGAAGAAGAATCTGAACAAGAGTTAGAAGAAGATCAAGAATTTGAAGATATTGATGAATCAGAAGAACAAGAGAACGACTTTCAAAAAAAGAAAAACATCTTTAGCCATGAAAAACTCGTTCATGAGAAAGAGGAAGATGAAGAAGAAATCATCATAGACGAAGATGATGATTAATAGATAAAGGTCTATTCACAGAAACCCTCATTATGATAAAGTCCATAAGTACCGACATTATCGGCGAAATCATTTTAATAAGTGATTACCACAACCGACAACTTACGGTGCATTAGTGCAGCAATGAGGTTGTCTCCCATTATACATATATGATAAAGACTCCTCTTTGTATTGTTGCCCATACTTTTATGTAGGAGGGTTATTGTGTTGAAATCGAAATTTGTATTTGTGTTAGGTGGTGTGGTCTCTTCCCTTGGAAAGGGAATTACTGCTGCTTCAATTGGAACTTTATTAAAAGGGAGAGAATTAGAAGTTACTGTTGTAAAATTTGATCCCTACATTAATGTAGACCCTGGAACGATGAGCCCCTACCAACATGGAGAGGTTTTTGTTACAGATGATGGAGCAGAGACAGATTTAGATTTAGGCCACTATGAACGATTTTTACACACATCCCTCACGAGAGAAAATAATATTACTGCAGGGCGAATTTACCATAACGTTATCCAAAAAGAGAGAAGAGGGGAATATTTAGGAAATACAGTACAAGTTATTCCCCATATTACAAGTGAAATAAAAGATCATCTTTACAAAGTAGCTGCCCACTCAAAAGCAGATATTATCCTGGTAGAAGTTGGAGGGACTGTTGGAGATATAGAGTCGCTTCCCTTCCTTGAAGCAATCCGACAAATGAAACATGAGATGCCTCCATATTCAACACTCTATATCCATGTGACCCTAGTTCCTTACATAGAGGCTGCTAAAGAGCTAAAAAGTAAGCCTACACAACACAGCGTGAAAGAATTACGATCAATTGGGATACAACCAGATATTATCGTTTGTCGATCTAATAGAGAAATTCCAGAATCTATGAAAGAAAAGATTGCCCTCTTTTGTGATGTTTCCAAAACAGATGTAGTGAGTAATCCAGATTTAAAGAGTATCTATGAAGTTCCTCTTCTTTTCCAGAAGCAAGAAGTAGACCTCCTTGTATTAAAGAAACTCAATATTATACCTCATCCAATTGATATGAGTGCGTGGATAGAGATGGTTGATCGAATGAATAACCCAGCACAGGAAATTACACTATTATTAGGGGGGAAATATGTTGATTTAGCAGATGCCTACATGAGTATAACCGAAGCAATCAATCATGCAGGAACTGCGAAAAAAGTGAAAGTAAATCTAATTAAGATCGATACAGAAAAAGCTGAGCAGATGAGTGAAATAGAGATTAACAACTTATTTAATAGAATAGATGGCCTTATTATACCAGGAGGATTTGGTTCAAGAGGAATACAAGGAAAAATTAAATTAATTACACATGCAAGGGAGAACAATGTTCCCTTTTTAGGATTATGCCTTGGAATGCAATGTGCGGTGATTGAATTTGCTCGTAATGTTGCTCATCTCAAAAATGCTAACAGTACCGAATTTGAAAAAGATACCCTTCATAACATATTTGACTTAATGGAAGACCAAAAAGGGGTAGACCTTGGAGGAACCATGCGCCTTGGTACGTATAAATGTACGATTAAAGATACAAATTCCCTACTCTATAAGACCTATAAAAGAGACTCTATATCTGAGAGGCATCGACACCGATACGAATTTAATAATGCGTATAAAGAAGAGTTAGAAAAAGGGGGGCTTCTCTTTTCAGGGATTTATGAAAAAGGAGAATTAGTTGAAGCAGTTGAATTACCACATCACCCCTATTTTATTGCAGTACAATTCCATCCTGAATTTCTTAGTAGACCCAAAGAACCCCATCCACTATTCATAGGACTTGTTGAAAGTGCATTAAAAAAACAAAAGAAAGATAACTGAGTTTCTAAAAACACTTGACGAATGGTTTTATCAATGAGTATGTTTGTTTTGGTCACCGTTACCTCTTTTTTCATTATGTGATGGAAGTGGTACGTGTGGTCAATATTAATGTGAATATAGGTATTTCATGAGCAAGAAAGAGAAAAAAGTAGAACCAAGCATTGAAGAAAAGAATCAAGAAGTGACAGAAAAATTGGATGAGAAACTAGGAGAAGATACTACACTTACTCCTGAACTCACACGAATCAACGAGCTTGAAGAAGAACTTGAAAAAGTCAAAAAAGATGTAGAACAAGAGAGAGATAGTTTATTAAGAAAAAGTGCTGACATGGATAATTATCGTAAGAGATTAATTCGTGAAAAAGAGAGTGCTGTTCAATACGCTAATGAGCGCTTAATAAATGATCTTATCCCAGTCCTTGATGATTTTGATCGAGCCATTGATGCTGCTAAGACAAAAGACTTCGCTGGGTATGTAGATGGTGTAAAAATCATTCGTAGCCAACTCTTAGATATCCTAGAGCGCAATTGGGGTTTAAAAGCAATGAATGATATCGTAGGTACAGAATTTAGCCCTCATGAGCATGAAGCAATGATGATGGAGACTTCAGACCAATTTGAAACAGAAACAGTCCTTGCCGAATTGCAAAAGGGTTATTATCTTCATACTAAGGTGTTACGCCACGCAAAAGTGAAAGTAGGTAAGCCTTCGTAACAGGCTGAAATGAAATCTGTTGAGATTTTTATATGATTAAATTGAATAAAATAGGAGAACTATTATGGGTAGAATAATTGGAATTGACTTAGGTACAACAAACTCTTGTGTTTCTATAATGGAAAACGGAGATGCTGTTGTTATCCAAAATGCTGAGGGGCAAAGAACAACACCCTCTATTGTTGGGTTTACTGCGAAAGGGGAGAGACTTGTTGGACAACCAGCTAAGAACCAGATAGTAACGAATGCTGAGAACACTGTCTCTTCTATTAAGAGATTTATGGGTCGCCGTTTTGTCGAAGTACCATCAGAAATTACTAAAGTTTCTTACAAGGTTAAATCTGGCCCTTCTGATGAAATAAGAGTCTCCATTCGAGACAAAGACTATTCACCTCAAGAAATATCAGCAGCTATTTTACAGAAAATGAAAAAGACTGCAGAAGATTATTTAGGTGAACCAGTAGTTGAAGCTGTTGTTACCGTTCCTGCGTATTTTAATGATGCACAACGACAAGCAACAAAAGATGCTGGTAAAATTGCAGGTCTTGATGTAAAAAGAATTGTAAACGAACCAACTGCAGCAGCCCTTGCTTATGGACTAGGAAAAGATTCTACAAAAGAGGAAAAAATCGCTGTATACGACCTTGGTGGTGGTACATTTGATATTTCAATCCTTGAACTCGGTGATGGTGTATTTGAAGTAAAATCTACTAATGGGGATACACACCTTGGTGGTGATGACTTTGACCAAAAGATTATAGATTGGCTTGTAGATACATTTAAGAAAGAGAGTGGCATAGATTTATCAAAAGATAAGATGGCATTGCAAAGATTAAGAGAAGCTGCTGAAAAAGCAAAGATTGAGCTTTCAAGTACAAAAGATACTTCAATCAATCTTCCTTATATTACAGCAGATGCATCAGGTCCAAAACACCTCCAAGTGAACCTTTCTCGTGCAAAGTTTGAACAAATGGTTGCAGATCTTGTTGAAAGAAGTAGAAAGCCATGTCTCAATGCCCTTAAAGATGCAGGACTCAGCCCAAAAGATATTGATGAAGTAATCTTAGTTGGTGGAAGTACCAGAATGCCAGCTGTTGGCCAACTAGTAAAAGAAATCTTCCAAAGAGAACCACACAGAGGGGTAAATCCTGATGAAGTAGTAGCAATGGGTGCTGCAATTCAAGGGGGTATCTTAGGTGGAGATGTTAAAGACGTTCTCCTTCTTGATGTAACTCCTCTCTCACTTGGTATTGAAACCCTTGGTGGAATTTCTACTAAACTGATTGAAAGAAATACAACAATACCAACAAGAAAGAGCCAGATTTTTTCTACTGCAGCAGATAGCCAAACAGCAGTATCAATCCATGTTTTACAAGGTGAGCGTGAAATGGCTAGCCAAAATAGAACACTAGGGAAATTTGACCTTATTGGAATTCCTGCAGCACCACGAGGTGTTCCTCAAATTGAAGTTGCATTCGACATTGATGCTAACGGTATTGTCCATGTAAG
>SABI01000335.1 GCA_009929055.1 Spirochaetia bacterium
GGTTAGTTAAATTGATTACCTTTGCAGACTAAATTTTAAATAAAAAGAATGAAAGCATTGATTTTAGCTAAATCAGGCTTTGGTAAATCAACCTCTATTGGGGAGATACCAGAGCTTGGATTGAAAGGGTTGGACCCTAAAGTGACTTATTTGATAAGTTGTGTAAATAAACCTTTACCTTTTAGGGGAGGTGGAAGTAAGTATCAAGTCACTACTATTAAGGAGATTGGTAAAGGTAACAGAATTATAACCAATGATGCAAAAGAAGTTGCTCAAATCATTGAGATGTTAGCCAGTCCTAATTCTCCTTTCACTAATATAGTACTTGATGATATGAATTATGTCAGTCAGGATTTCTATATGAAGAATGCAATGAAAGGTGGCTGGGACACTCCTAAACAGATTGGTTATGGAATGGGGTTAATATTTGATGCAATCAATCTTGTGCCAGAAAACAAGAACATGATTTGTCTTGCTCATTATGAAGAGTATAAAGACAAGAATGGTGATAGTATCTCTTACAAATATAAGAGTACTGGTAACATGGTTGATTCATATATTACTCCTGAGGGTAAGTTTGAAGTGGTTCTTTATGGTAAGTCTTCTTTTGATTCAAAGGAGAAGAAGTCCATCAGAGAATTTGTTACCAATGATGATGGAGTATATCCTGCAAAGAGTCCTGTTGGTATGTTTCCTCTATATATTCCCAATGACTTGGGTCTTGTAGTTGAGAAAGCACAGGAATACTATGGATAGAGATGAAGTAGTCAGGATTAGTAGGCTTGTAGCCTTTGGTGGACTGACTGGAGAAGATGCTGTCAATCTTCTATTAGATTATTGCACTGAACATGGTAAAGACCCTAAATTATCTATAACTTTTATACAGACTATCATGGGGATGGGCATGGTTCAATCATATTTAATGGAAGCATTAGAGTATTATGAAAAGAAATACACCATAAATAAACTGCAAAGTAAGCCCAATGAAATAGGGCAAAGACAAACAATTTTTATAAATTAAACATTATGAAAGAGTTAAGTAGATTTGAACTGGCAATTGTTAAAAGAACAGCCCAGAACACTAAGAGTTTGAGAACCAAAAGGGACAAACTGGTAGACAAGATTGAGAAAGCACAGGAAGAACTGGGTGTAATCAGTGAAACTATTGAAGGCTTTGAAGCTCCTATCAAGACTATGACTGGTGGTTTCACTTCTGAGGAAGTTCTTGCTGGTATCATGGCAGTAGCAGAAGCAACAGAAGAAGCTCCAGAAGGAGAAGTTTCAGAAGAGGTTGTAGAAGAGGTAGAAGTACCTGCATCTGAGGCAGTTGCATTGGCAGAAGAGGTAGCACCTGCAAATCCATTTGGAGAAGTAGCAGATGAAATGCCTTTCAAAGATTAATCACGTAAAAATCAGTAATTTAAGATGAAGAATTTAAACAAAAGTTTCATGGCTGTTAAAGTAGGTAAAGAATCAGTTGAAGGTGCATTTAAAATGTACAAAGGTATGGCTGCATTCAATATTGTAGCTGTAAATCCTACTAAGGCAGAATTAGAGGCTCTCACAGGAAGAGAGATTGAGAATGCCCCTGAATATGTTGGCAGAACTGAGGAAGGTAAGGAACAGGTAAGGGTAGTATTTTATGCAAAGACCGCTCCTGATGCTAAGTTGAATAAGGGCATTGAATTGCTTATTCCTATCAGCTTCATGCTGACTAAGGACTTTAAGATTGGTCAGACAAGTGGTAAATGCCAGATTATTGATAAGTTTGGTAGAACTGCATGGGCTACAAAAGAAGAACTACAGTCCAAGTCTATTCCACAATACACTTCTGGACCAGCCAATATCAGTGCAGATTACAGACCTGCATGGCAAGGTGATGAATTCTTGATTGACTTCCTTATTCAGTGGTTGAATATTCCTAATCCTGCCAACTATAAAGATGGTAAGTGGATTATGAAGGAAGACCCCTCTGACAGTGAGGTTTCTCTTGATATGGCAGCTCTATTCAAGGGTGATGTAAAAGAGCTTAAAGAGCTTGTTACTCTTGCTGCTGCATACACAGTTAAAGGCGCAGTAGGTATCAGAACTGTAGATAATGAGAATGGTACAAGACAGTATCAGGCTGTATTTACAAGAAAGTTTGCTAAGAATGCTGTGACAGATTACAGTAAGATTGATGCTGCCATTGCTGATTTCCAAAGTAATGGGGGTGCTCCGGGCACTGAGTTTTCTACTCAACCTTTGCATGAAAATGTAGTAGAAGCTACTTCATTTGCTGCATCTGACAATGACCCATTAGGAGCAGCAACAGCTCCTACAGCAACTCCTTGGGGGTAATAATATAAAGATTTAGAACTATGGCTATTAGTATAGGTAAACCTAATATCAGATTAGAAGAGATTTTATCAAAGGTATCAGAATTAGATATTCTGAACCATTATTTTGGAGTAGACAAGATACCAACAATTATATCAAGTCCATTAAGACCTGATAACCATCCATCCTTTGGTTTTTATAGTATAAATGGTCAAAATATGCACCAAAATGATAAAGGAACATTTTATTAGAGTATAATATTTCTTGGTCATTTAATTGATTTTCCAAAAA
>SABI01000336.1 GCA_009929055.1 Spirochaetia bacterium
GTTTACACAACAAACCATTAAAGTAGTTGCAGATCATGAACTCGACACATGGGATTACAGCTTTAAAGATCTGACTGCTACAGTACAGTTTAAATCTATACAACTGTCGTTTTTGCACATTGATCTTCAGGCTTGCAAGGAATTTCAGGCTAAGCTCATGAATGCTCGTAAGATCTTTGGCACGGCTCGCATCCCGGCTGATAATCTGATTAATGCACTGATCGATGCAGGATACAAACTCGTGAAGACTGAAGTGAACCGCCAGAGTACTCCAGTGACTATTCGAGATCCGTGGCAGTCGGGACCAATCGCAATGCTGAATAATTCCGATAAAAGATTAATGTCGGATATGCACAATGTTCCTTGTGGTGGCGTGGTAAGCAATACGCAATCATATAAGTTTGGGGAGGATTGCAGTCCTTCTGTACAATTGAAACATACTCAAGAAGCTCTTGAATCTGATATGCGAAGCGTAGCACCAGCGGATGCTGGAGTTTCTAGGAACTCATACACCATTCATCTGAGAACACCATCTAGTAGAAATGAGAGCTTTGCTGATGCAGTTATGGAAGCTCTTGTTGATCTGACTAATAGTAAGGGTTTTAATTAATGGAACTAGTTACTGAATTTACTATAGGCCACTGCAAGGTGGCTTTTCTCAATGAAAAGTCTTTTAATAACGAAGAAACTATTGGGATCTTTGAAATTAAGGAGGATGAATATGAACGTGTGGAAAGGCTAGCGTATTTATTCTTTGCTGATGGTCATTTAATGAATGATCTCAAAGAGTTAGTATTTAGGTTGCCAAAAGATATACCTTTCACAGCTAGAAACATGTCTCATATTGTTGCTCAACTAAATCTAATATGGATTAAATTAGATCCCGCTATAGATAGAGTCATAACATTAAAAGAAAGACCAGTTAAAAAATTTACAGGTGATCAAGCCTGTGATATCTAGTAATAAAAGCACGAGCCTCTACGGAGGCTCTAAAATAAAAAGAAGGTCACAATGACCTTAAAAACGAGAGATAAATAATGTATAACTTTAAAGATAAACTAAGACAAAATGCTGGTAAAGGAAAAGCTAAAGAGAACAATAATATTCCTAATGCTAAAATATTACCTTTCCCTGAACTAACCCAAGAAGAAAAAGATAAACTAGCATTTATGTTCGATGCACTTCTAGGACTGAATGGACGTTTATACTCTACGCTCTCGTTAAATGAGAAACGTTTAGTAGAGTTCTTTGGGAAACGTTATCAAGTTACATCTAAGGGTAACGCTCTTAAAGAAGGAGAAAAACCTTACACAGTTATTAAGATTAGTGCATATGCACATCGTTTCTTAATTCGTGCGCTAGAGACAGAATATTTTACGCTACCTTCATTTAGTGCATTCCACATCTTTGAAGATGAACGAATGAATATTGATGATTTATATGGAGATCGTTATCAATATTCTGGAAGCCCATTCCATGATGCCTTAAGAAGCTATCCAAATTGTTATCTTCCAATTAGAGCATCACAAGGTAAAGCAAGTGTCTTTGCAGTGTACTCAGGGTCTAAAGCATCGGATCTAGAAACTTATATTTATAAAGAACGTAGATCTGCTATTCCAGAAGAAGCACGTTATGAAAATCCAATTCTACCAACTAAAGAAGTCAAGGAAACCAAAACTTCTACTACTCAAACAGAATCTCCTTATCTGAAGTTTGAGAAACAAGTTGGATGGGTTCTAGAAATGGGTATAGCTTCACCGCTTGCTGCAGCATTTATCAATAGGTATCTAGAAATTCCTGACGAGTTCCACACACGTTATAATACAAATATTCAGATCACAGATGAATTAATAGCTATTGCAAAAGATACACCTACTAACACTGAGGCGTATCAAAAAGCATACCAAGAGTTACTGTAAGATCCTGCATGTCTCGGTGCACAATACCTGTACCGAGACTCAAATACAAACTCTCGTTGACAGATAACTAAATGTATGTTATCATAACTCTATGAGTTAATAGAATTAACCATTTAGAGTTGCCACACAGAAGGTGTGGTGGTTCAGGAATCTTAAATTACTGACTTGTAGCGTAGGTTACGGAGCGACAGGACAAGTCAACAGGTAATTTAATAAAGATTACTAGAAACATCACGAGACCTTCTGGTGGGGGGCAAAGCTCTATATGAGAACCCTGGGGGATCTTATACTTACATAAAAACTAATACTGTTGAATAGATAAATTAACGTTCAAGATGATACACCGGTTACCGCTCATCTGCTAGGATGGCACAACACTTTCTAGTAGACTCCTAAGTTTCTAGGAATAGTTAAGCACTAACTCTAGAGTTTACACTAAACTTTAAATCTGTTTCTCACGCATTCTAGGGCAGTTTCTCTCAACGTCACATATCCTAGGCCGGTTTTCCTATACAGGGCGGTTATAGGGAGGGCGGTTATTTCTAGAAGACATTTTTCCAAAACACATTTCTGGAAATTGCTATCGGATTTGCACATTATGTTTCTAGAAATTTATGGTCGGATTTGCACATTGATAGGAGTCTCCAAAGTTTTTAGGAACACTGAAAAT
>SABI01000337.1 GCA_009929055.1 Spirochaetia bacterium
TGGAAAATATCCATCCGCTGAGACTCCGTCTCTCATGTTCACCAGCTCGTCATACATTTCTTGTTTAAAAATTTTCTTTCCAATATGAAACTTCTTAAGATTTTCGCCCCGATAGAAAGCTTTTTTAAATTTAAATAAGTTATCCTCTTTACTCCCAACGCCTCCACCTAGATAGAAAGTCTTACATCCGTTTGCACAACCCCAGAGAGCCGCTTCATACAGAAGAAGATTTGTTGGTGCCAAGGTTGAATACTCCCTTAGAGAACCAGAGAGATGATAGTTCATTCTACCATTTGCCATCAGGATGATTGAGGCAGCAATTATCTTTCCAGAATACTCAGCATAGAATACTTGAGCATTCTGAGGGAGATCTTCTAAAATACTTTTATAGAAATTACTACCAAAATAGTAATATTCATCAGCATTATCCTTATCCATCGTAGAATTATATATCTCTCGGAAGATCTCATATATTTCTGGATAATGCCCATGATAAATTTTTATGTCGTTCTTTCTTGCTTTCCTAATTACATTACGATTCTTGCTAGTAAGATTAGCCCAAACTACTTCAGGGGAAGCAAGATCCAGCGTTACAGTATTCCCTAAAGTGACAATATCATAATACTCAGCTACTTCGATATGATTCTCCAGTACAGGATGGAAACGTATGAACTCACTGACTATCCCATTCTCTATACACCATTGCTCATAATCAATAAAAAGTTGAGCTATTTCATATCCTTCAATAAGCCACCCACCATAACCATATGGTGAAGAAAAGTCAAAAAATGTATTCGGAATAATTTTATCTTTAAAGTGAAGATCCAGAGAAACATCACGCTTCATTACGACATTAATCGCGCGAGTCTCAGCATTCTGATAATAGAAAAGCAAAGGCTCTCCATCACCATGAATCTGGAAAGCCTTTACATACCCACTTAACCAATATATATCATATTTATTAAATGAACGTACTATAGTATCCCACTCAATGGCCTGATGTAATGAATGTACTGTTAGCATTCAGTTCCCCTGAATGCTTCTAGACTAATCCATAGATTCCTATTTAAGGTAAAAATTTTTAGATTCATATCAACCATAATCAATTACTAAGAACAACAAACTAGGGACTTCTTAGTGTCTTGACTCATAACTCCTTAGTAATTCAAGTTGCCTATTCATCTCGTCTTCCCCATACCTTTGATCGCATATCAATGACAACTCAGATGAATAGATTTGTTGTTCTTCCGTTGTAATAGAATGCAAAGGTGAAAGCGGCCAGTGAACAGGGCAATAGACAGAGTTCTCAATCAGATACTTCCGAAGATCATCTCTCTTATTATTTTTCACTAATATCGGAATAAAGAGGGGAACATCATGTGTTTCAATCCTAGGAAAGATTGGTTCTACTATATGCAATGAGTTCAATCCCTGAAGAAGTAACTCTGCATTTCTTCTTCGAATTGAAACAGATTGATAAAGTGTTGCTGCTTCAGAAATTGATTTTTCATCTGCGGCATAATCAATATAGTCTTGGTCTAGCAAAGCTTCAGCCTCAGAAAAGATATCCAGAAATTCATATTTCTCAATAGACTTCCCTTCAATGTAATCAGCTTTAAGTTCATATCCGCCCTTTCTGCGAGATATATATGAGTTGTGAGGCTTATTACTAGTTCCACTCCATTCGCCAATTTTCTTACTGGCAACGCTAGCTCCAGCAACAGGACCCCATTTTCGAAAACTAGCGAATAGGTAGTCAGCACTTTGTAGTTTCTCGGCATGGTCGGAAGAAAATAAAGCATGAGTCATATCTCGCACTACAATTGCATTCTTCGGCAATTCTTTCTCGACAGTAGAAAACCCAAAATAATCCATTACTAATATGATATCACATACCTTTGTAGGATCAATTAATTGCTGAAATGAACCATCTCTGAAAACAACAGGATAAAAATCTACAAACACACCCTGCTGAAAGAAAGGTTCTATCATTGTGTGACAACAATAAGAAGGAAGATATGCTTTTAAGGGTCTTAAACTACCTAATGATTCCTTAATTTCTTCTATAATTACGTATAGAGCTGTTCTGCCAGAGACAAAATATTGCTTGTCTCCTGGCCAGTCATCAGAGGGAAGGAATCGATGGTCAGTTGGTACTAGAGAATCAGTTCGCCAGAACTCACTCCCAATTTCTTTGAGCACTGAGATTTCCTTAATATATATTTAGTATAGTAGATTTCTATCGAAGAAAAATTTTCACCAAACAAAGCTTATAATATGTTCACAGACCAATATTTGCAATTTTTGGCCTCTCAACACGAGAATAATAAATAAAGTAGTTTAAATTATCTTCGTCATTAAATACAATCTTTGAAGGTTTCTCGCCTACTTGATTCTTTTTGTAACACCAAGGGAATTTCTCACATTCATCAAAAACAGTTTTTAGATAATAGGTTTCTTCTGTAACGAAATAAATTCCACAGTAATTTCTTTCTAGTATCTCTGGTTTGTGACTATCAAAATCACCAAGAGCAATCCAGATAATCCCCGATACGAAGGGATAACCAGTACTTAAT
>SABI01000338.1 GCA_009929055.1 Spirochaetia bacterium
ATATTTCGATGCCGCATATGAATGGCCTGCAACTGGTCGTCGATCTTCACCCGGCAGGAACCGAGCAGGTTGCCGTGGAACTGGAACTGGTAGAGCATTATCAGAGGCCGAATTAAACGGTTTAATTCAGGACTGTTATGAGAACGGTGGAAGACCAGATTGGTTACTAGGTTCTTATACCCAAGTAAACAAGTTAGCACAGTTAATGAGTGCTGATAGAACATACAACGATGGAAACAAAGAGTTTACATCTCAGATGTTAGTTTACTCCTCACCATTTGGAAGAGTAATGGTAGAAGGTGATAGTCAGATTGCTTCTGACACACTCACAGTCTTACAAAAAGACATGTGGGCAATAGCACAGTTAAGACCAGTCGCTAAGAAGGACACCCCAGAGACTGCAGACGCAAAGAATGGAGTCTTACTAGGTGAGCTTACCTTAGAGGGTAGGTCAGAGAAGATGAACGGTAAAATGACAGGCTTGGCAACAAGTTAGTTTGATTACTAAGTAGTTTATAGGGAGGGGCAGAGGACCCCTCTCTTTTGTTATATAGTGTATAATTAAGTATGGAATTAGTAGACCCACAGGGTAAAAGATTAACCAAAAGAAGTAAGCAAGAGGTACTGGATATACTGCATAAATTAGCACCAGCCAATAAAGAACAAGAGGCTATACTAGCAAGGGCTATAGGAGAACAAATGGAGAAGGCTAGAAAGACCAAGATGAACAAGGGGCTTAAAGAGGGTTTTGGTGGAGTGTTTGAACATAATGCTAGAAAGAGGGCTACTACAGACGGGTTTAATAAGAGTAGAAATTGGAGACTAGAGGCAGTTATTCCTAAAGAGATGTTTTATGTGGCTAGAAAGATATGGGGAGACGATGTTATAACTAACCCACAGAAGTTTAAAGAGGCCTTTATTAAAGACGAACAGGGTAAGCTGTGTTTAACAGTAGACCCTAAAACAATATAATTTTTAAACGAGGATATTATGTCCAAGAAATCCAAAGTAAAAGGGAAAAGACCCCTTCAAGTCTTATTTTTACCTGTTGACGATGGTGGCTGTGGCTGGTATAGAATACGCCAGTTTGACGAAGCTTTTAAGTTCAGGGATGACGTGAGAAGCTATTTAATGGACGGAAAGGAAGAGGCAGAAAAACAGGTGGAAATGATAAATGCGGCTGATATAGTGGTAGGCAGGTTGGGAGATTACCAATATTTTAAACTTATAAAGGAAGACATTGCTCCCGACAAAAAGATGGTGTTTGACCATGACGATAACACAATGGAAGTTTTGCCTACTTCAGAGCACTATAAAGAGTTTGGTACAGAGGACGCTTGGGCTTTACTAGAGGGCAACCTCAAGCCAATATGGGTTACAGGTCTTACAGAGGGGTTTAACAGGTATAAGAACCTGTCCTCTCAAATGAGCTTGTTGTATATTTTAGCTTGTGCCGACTTAATTACTTCTCCAGTACAGAAACTATTAGACTTTTACCTACAGTTTGGCAGTAAAGAAGTTAAAGGAGGGATTGTACACAATGCACTTAACCCAGACTTGTATCCTGAGGGGGAGTTTATACCCAAAGACAAGAAGAAGGGAGAGATTAGAATAGGTTGGCAAGGTGGTGTAAGCCATATGGGAGATTGGGAGGAAATTAAAGAGCCTTTGGCTAGAGTTTTAAAGGACTACCCAGAGGTTACACTGCATATTTTAGGCAGTTACTACAAGAACCAGTTTAAAGAAGTTAAAGACAGAATAACTCGGTATCCTTGGTACCCATTTAGAGGGTATACCTTTAGGTTAAAGACACTTGGCTTGGACGGGGCCATTATTCCACTAGAAAGTAAGCCTTTTAACGAGTACAAAAGCGAGGTTAAGTTCACAGAATTTACTGCACTTGGTGTTCCTTGTGTGGTTAAGAATATGCTTCCTTATAGCGAGGTTATTACGGAGCAAAACAGTTACCCATACAAAGATAATAAGGAGTTTGAAGAGAAACTAAGGGCTATGATAGAAGATATAAAGTCTGGGGAGTCTCAAAAGAGGGTAAAAGTAGCCAATGAGTGGGTAAAAAAGGAGAGGAATATTAAAGAAGAGGCAGGGAAGTTAGTTCAGTTGTACAAGAGTATTTTACCTGAGGATACGCAAAGGGAGTTATTGTAGACATGGTATAATTATATATATACGAGGATGATTTAATTGATTGTTTAAAACAATGACATTCTCGCAGATGCAGACAGAGGTAGGAGACTTGCTCAATATGACTATTAGTGCTAACAGCACTGTAACTACTACTCAAGTTAAAAGAGATTTAAACACTGCTAGAGACCTGGTATTAAACAGGTTACTTGTTTTGGGGCAGAATTACTATTTAAGAATTGCCAAGGCAGACACAGTAGCAGACCAAGAACTTTATTCTTTGCCAACAGACTTTAGGAAGTTTGCAAGGTTAGAGATAGGCTATGAGAATGCTACGGATAGGGTTAAGGTAGATCAGGTGGACCTAAGCGAGATAGGAGACCCAAGCGTTGAGGTTTATTCGCAGGCAGACCCTAAGTACACCATAC
>SABI01000339.1 GCA_009929055.1 Spirochaetia bacterium
AGTTTGATATGAGGACGAAGAGTCCCTTTAGCATACTCTGTGATCCTTTCTGACTGACTGCTTTCGGCGAAAAGGAGGCTGTTTATTGTAATATAAAAGTCCAACTACTTGGCAATAGGAATTCCAACTAATTGTCATAAAGACATCTTGAGCTATCTACAAAATAAATTCATTCTTAGTTTACATCGCTAAATGTAACTAAGGAGAAGATAAGGAGATGCTCAAGATGTCCCAAGTAGAAAGGATAAAGCAAATGGTTGAAAATGGATATAGCTTAAAAACAATCCAAGATGATGTAGGTTGTAGCTATAAGACAGTGAAAAAGTATCTTGAAAAAGATGATTTTAATGAAGCTCTGCCTATTAGGAAGACAAGTGGTAGAAACAAAATCCATATGTATCAAGATGAAATTATTGCTATCATTGATAGCTGTAAGCATAATTGGGAGAAACATAGGATTACAGGTCAGAGAGTCTATGATCTTCTTCTCGAACGACATAAAGAAATTGAAATTTCTTATGAAACCGTTCAACGATTTGTAAAACGACATAAGGCTTCAGCTCGATTGCAACAGCAGCGTGGATTTGAAGAGCTCGTATGGCATCCTGGAGAGGCTCAGGCTGACTTTGGAGAAGCAGACTTTCTTCGACCAGATGGAACAACAGAAAGGCTTAAGTTTTTCCAGCTGTCATTTCCTCACTCAAATATGTTCTATACCCAGATTTATAGAGGTGAAAATGGAGAATGTGTATGCCAAGGATTGAAAAACATCTTTGAATATTTGGGGAAAGTTCCCAATCTCATTGTTTTTGACAACGCTACTGGAATTGGACATAGAATAGCAGAAATACTTAAAGAGTCTCGATTGTTTACTCAATTTAAATTGCAATATGGATTCGTGAGTAGATACTGCAATCCAAATAGTGGACACGAAAAAGGATCTGTTGAAAATAGTGTGGGTTTCACAAGGCGCAATATGTTCACGCCTCTGATCGAAATCCCTTTTGATGTTGAATCATTTAATACCAATGAACTATTTGTTCTATGTGAAAAACTAAAAGAACATAAAATTCACTACAAGAAAAAAGTAAGAATTTCACTTCTGATGCAAGAAGATCTACAATCTATGATGGATTTGCCTGCAATCCCTTTAATTATTAAAAAAGTAGTAAGTGTGAAAACAGATAGTTATGGTAAATTTGTACTTAGCAAGCATCATTGGTATACATTGGCTTCTGAGCATGCCTTTAAAAATTTACTTGTTGAAACATATGCTTGGGATATTAAAGTCTATACAGAGACAGGTGAATATATTGAAACCTTTGAACGGAAGTATGGGACTGACAGAACCGATACAGTGCACATAGAGACGATGATCAATAACATCATCTACAAGCCTGGAGCTTGGCCAAATAGCAAGTTAAGGGAGTCTATAGGTAAGGAAGATCCTTTTAGTCTGTATATGGACAAACTACCCACCAAAAGTGATAGAAAAAACCTGTTAAAGCTTGTACAAGAAATAATGGTAACTTTTGATGCTGATACTGTTCTGTATGCTTGTCAAGATTTAGCTAAAAATGGACAAACACTTTCACGAGCAAATATTACTACTCTTTCAAATAGAATTACCACATTCCCCACTGATAAGAGTAATAACTGCACAGGAGTAGACCTTTCAAAGTTTGACTTCTTATTAAAGAGGGGGCAGTAAAATGAACCATAATCAAAAAGAACTATTAAAACAAGAAACTCATGCAGTATTACGTAAATTCTTCTTCTCAACTTCTACCCTAAATGAATGCTTCAGGGATGCAACAGCTGGTCAGTTAGCATTTGTGCAGAGAATGGCAAAAAAAGAACTTGTAGCACGTCAAATTAGTAGACGACATAAATATGTAAAAACAGCAGGATTTCCAGTACTAAAAACATTTGATGATTATGATTTCTCTGGAATAATATTCCCAAACTTACTTTCTAAAGATGAAATGCTCACACTTCAATTTATTGATGATCGTAAATCTCTGGTATGGTTTGGAGGATGTGGGACAGGAAAAACGCATGCTATGACAGCTTTAGGGCTCATGGCATGCAATAAAGACTACAAAGTGAAGTTTTTTACTGTAAGTCAGCTAGTACTTCTATTAAAGAAAGCTCTTTATGACGGTACTTTAGAGAACCTTTTATCTATTTTAAGAGCTCAAGATGTATTACTTCTCGATGAGCTAGGGTACATCCCAATGGATCTTGAAAGCGCACAACTCTTATTTCGAGTTATTTCTGAATCTTATGAAAGAAAAGCTTTAATCATTACAACAAACCTTCCTTTTTCAGAATGGGGAAAAATGTTTACTGATGATGAACTTGCTGCTGCAATGATAGATAGAATAGTTCACTATGGGCACCTAATTAATACTGGGAATAAAGATTGGCGCCTAGAAAACTCGTTAATGTTGGATAAAGTAAGGAAAAAATAAAGATTACTGATAGCTAAAGACGAAATGCCAAAAAGTTGGAATTCCAATTGACAATAAATTTACTTTCATATTGAATTAATTTTGTTAATAA
>SABI01000340.1 GCA_009929055.1 Spirochaetia bacterium
AGACACAAGTGGAGGTATATACAGAAAGAAGTAGAAAGAAACAAAAAAACTATAAAACTACTGGAGAAAAGTCTCTCTTTTTAGAGATATGGAGTGAAAGAATACATATTTGTGAAAATTGTAAAACTCCACTTGGAGAAGAACCTAAGATATGGATGTTTGCTCATATAAAACCTAAGAGTGTAGATAACCTTTTAAGACTAGTAAAAGAGAATATTCGACTATTGTGTTATGACTGTCATGATGCTTTAGATAAACAAGGGAAAGTTGCATATGAAAAAAGACATAAAGATTAAGAAGATTGAAGAGTATGATGACTTTTTAACTCGGAAAGAAGTACAAGATGTAATGAAGTATCTTCTTGTATCCCTTTCTAGAGTTCGTTCCTATACACTGTCTGATGTTCTTACAAAGTGGGTAGATGGAGAGATTGATGATGTTGAGGTTAAAAATCTTTTAGATGAGTGGAATAAGAATTTTGATCTTCTTGATGTTGACCCTGAAACTAAAGAATCTTTCTTTTATACTGAATTTATAAAAGTAGGTTCTATAAATATCACAGTAAGAAGTATCTATAGAATAGAACCTTTAGATAAGTATAGTTTTAAGTATAATAAAATGCAACATGGAATCCTTCTCAATAAGTCTCAGAATGAAAATATTCCTAATGCAAACGAGTTTATTATTTTTGAGACTGAAGAGGAGAGAGACAAACAACTTCTTCTTTTAAAAGATAAATTAGCTTTATTTCAAATAAGATTCAATTAATTATGGCAAAAGATCTGTATTCACTTACAACATTGACTGCTTACCTGAATGAAAGATTCCAGGTTAAGAAGAGTGGTGAACCATTCACCACAGGAGATGTACAACAGTATATTTCTAGAGGGTACATCCCAAAGTATCTTGGAGATATCAAGATTAAAAAAGATCCTGGTTATCCAACAAATATTTATAGACTAATCGAGAAGAAAGATGAGCTGGGAAAGTAATATTATTGTAATGGACCTTGAAACAGGAGGTCTTATAACTAAGACTTCAGGAATCCCTCCTATTACAGAGATAGCAATGATAACTTTGAACTATGAAGATCTCTCTGATGGGATTGAGTATAGTTCACTCGTTAAGCCCTATGTAGCTCTAGATAGATATGCAAAGGTTGCTCTTGAAACTTCTCACATCACGATTGAGATGTTAGAGAGAGATGGGAAAGCTCCTGAAACTGTTCTTAGAGACTGTATCTCTTATCTTAAGAGGGTTGGCGGAAAGAAGAAACCTATTTTATGTGGACATAACTTAGATGCTTTTGACTTACCAATCATACAAAAGTTTTTTGAAGACTTTGGTGAAGACATTACTAAGTATGTAGAAACTAAGTTTTCAATAGATACTATGTGGTGGTCTAGATTTGGAATGCCAACCTCCCCTAATCATACTCTTGGAACTTGTCTTCAAGAAAAGAATATTGATATTCTTCAAGCTCACAGAGCATTAGATGATACTCGAGCAACAAAAGAACTTGTAAGAATTTTCTTACAAAATCTCCGAGGCTCAGCTTCTCCAGTCTCTTCAATATCTTCTACTGAAAATACACAGGTTCGTCCTGTAGTAGAAAAACAGTCTAGTTTTAGAAGTATATTCAAGTTTCAAATGTAATGGCAGATAACTCTTCTAGTCTAATTCTTGATGGTATAGAACCTCATAGGTTTGATACACTTAGCATCTCAGAAAAAGAAGTTTTATATAAGCACCTCTATGATTTTATTGATTTAATGGATGAAGCTTGTATAAGTGAACTTTTTTCTGGAAGTCTAAGTGATGTTGATAAGATTTATCAAGTTCTACTTGAAGAGAATTACAATATTCTTAGTTTAAAGAAAGTAACTCCTATACTTTCTCTTGATTCAGTTCCCCATTTGAAGTCTGGTTATGAAGATTATCTTCGTAGAGCAAACTTGAACTACTTTACACAGTCAGTTCTACCTCACTTTGAGATGAATTGGCATAATATTGAGTGGTTTAATATGGTTCAGCTGTATAGACTTCTATGTATAATGGCAGCCAGAGACCATTCCAAGTCTTACAGTTTCTCTTTTGCTTATATTCTTTGGAGACTCTATAGATATGCAAAACCAACCTCTTTAATAACACCCCCTGATGATATTAAGTATTACAAAGAGGGGATGTTAATTACAAATGAGTTCAAACTTGCAAAGAAACTTCTAAAGAAAGTTAAACAAGAGATAGAAAGTAATGAGATACTTCGTGAAGCACTTCTCCCTACTAAGAATAGTGGAGGTTGGGCAAATGAATCTCTTACCTGTAGAAATGGTTCAGAAATAACTCTTAGTTCATTCAGAACATCAAATCGTGGACCCCACCCAGGTTGGATTGTTGTAGATGACTTTCTGGATAAGTCAGCAATCTATTCTAAGGAGCAGAGAGAGAAGTTTATGGAGGTTTTCAATGCTGAGATTATGAATATGATTTTGCCTCAAGGACAGGTTCTTGTCGTTGGGTGTGTAGGGTTAGATACAATTGTCTTAACTAAGGGTGGTTTTAGAT
>SABI01000042.1 GCA_009929055.1 Spirochaetia bacterium
AAATGAAAATGAAATACTTAATATTAAACACAAAAGATCCCTCATTGGAGGCCTCGCTACATATAAGATGCAAGGATATTGGACTGCTTTCTTACGAATGTACTTAGGTGTAATGTGGTTAATAGAAGGTATTGGTAAGATATCAGAAGGGTGGCTTACTGACACAACTGGGTCTAAAGTCTACTGGGGACCACCAGCAGGTGGAGGGGATGCCGTTAGTGCTGCTAGTGGTGCTTGGGAAGGAGCAACTGAAGCCGTTGTTGAAACCATTGGTGGAGTCTCGGTTGCTTCAGCATCTTATGCTGCAGCTGCAGGAGAACCAGCAGTAGTAGAAGCTGTTGCAGGAGCAAGTACTGCTGCTGTGAGTGCTACAGGAGAAGCTGTTAAACAGTTTGCCCCTCCTTTATTAAAAGAACCATTAGCAATCTTTACATGGATGAATGAAAATATTGTTGCCCTCGCACCCTACTTATTCCAAATTATGATTACGTTAGCAGAAGTGGGTATTGGTCTAGCTTTCATTGCAGGTTTACTCACAGGCCCCGCTGCTGTTGTTTCTTTAGGACTATCGGTCATGTTCTTAATTGGAGGACTCGCTGGTAAAGAGATTCTTTGGTATATGGCTGTTTCAATTGTAATGATTGGTGGAGCTGGTAGAGCCTTTGGACTCGACTATTGGGTAATGCCTTGGATTAAGAAAACTTGGAATAAATTCCCACTTGCAAAAAAAATCTATTTCTTTATGGATGAACCTGAGTTCACAAAAAAACAAATGGAAAGAAAACTTGCTAAACATAAGGACATAACACTTTAATATGAATGGATTTTGGAAAGATGAGCCATCTCTTGAGGAACAACTCAGGCAGGTGCGCTCATTAATATTAACATCAATTGAACAATCAAATCATTTTATAAAAGATATATTATCTGATAGAGTAACAACAGGTGGGAAGATGATTCGTCCTGCCCTTGTTCTTATTGGCTCTAAACTTGGCCGCTCTGATAGAGAAGAAGAGGTGTTAAGGATCGCAAGTGTATTAGAGATGATACACCTAGCCTCCTTGGTTCATGATGATATCATTGATGGAGCAAAAACTCGCAGGGGAATACCTACTATTAACGCTATCATAGGTCCAAAAAAAGCAGTTCTAGCAGGAGACTACCTTTTATCTAAAGCGATGGCATTAGTAAAAGGAAAAGAGGGAGACTTAGAAGCTACAGCTGTTGCTAATGCCTTTAGTCGCCTATGTGAAAGTGAACTTAACCAAGACGCTGGAGAAGGGGACTTTCTCATCTCAAAATCTACATATATACGAAGAATTGCAGGAAAGACTGCATCTCTTTTTGCCCTTAGCGCTTACGCTGGAGCAGCGGTTGCAATGAGTGAACCATCAAAGCAACACCTTCTTCATAGAATAGGGTATTGCTTAGGAATTGCCTTTCAAATCCAAGATGATATCCTCGATTACACAGGAGATGCAAAATCTTTAGGGAAAGAGATTGGACAAGATGTACAAATTGGAGTTCCTACCTACCCCCTCATAGCTGCCTTAATTGAGGAAAAGCAGAACACATCACAAAAAAAACCTTTATATGAATTGGTGAAAAACAAGAAGAAGCTTTCTAAGAGAGAGAGTGAAAAAGTAGTAAAACTTGCCCTCTCTTTAGGAGGAGCTGAAAAAGCAGAACATTTAGCACGAACATATATTAACAGAGCTTTACACGACATTGATACACTCGACAATCCTGAAGCACAACGTTTACTCATCTCTTTATATAATAAATTAGCAAAGAGAAATAATTAAAAGGATTCTTAATTCATGAACATTGAACAACAGATACTCGACTCAGAATACGACATTATGTATAACCATCTTACTGTGAGATCAACTCTCTCCTCATTTAGTATTGAAGAGATAGAGAGTGAATTACATCATCTCCTCATCTACCAAGGCCAAGACTGGGTAGGAAGAGGAGAGTTAAAAAATGCTGAAATACAAGGGCATGTATACGCATACCAAATATTTATTAAACGCTACAAAGACTCTCACTCACTTTAAAAATCAAAATTATCAGGATTAGGTCCAAACCTCTTATCTTGATTAAGGGTAGCAATCTCTCCCATTTCCTCTTCACTCAAACTAAAATCAAAGATGTCGAAATTTTCTCTGATATAAGAAAAATGGACACTTTTAGGTATAGCTATACTATTGTTTTGAATATGCCATCTTAGGGTTACTTGGGCTACACTCTTATGATACTTCTTTCCAATTTCTTGCAATAGAGGGATTTCAAGATTTCCTTTCATTAAAGGAGACCACGCCTCAATAGCAATATTATTAAGGGCACAGAAATCACGGAGTGTATGTTGTTGTAAAAGGGGATGCAATTCAATTTGATTTACGGCTGGAATTACATCAAAATTCTCCATAATGCTCTTTAAGTGAGAAATTTGGAAATTACTTACCCCAATTGCTTTCACTTTACCTTCATGATAAAGATCTACTAATGCTCTATAGGTATCAAGAAACTTCCCTTTCACAGGCCAATGAACCAAGTAAAGATCTAAGTAGGAGACTTGTAATTTATCAAGGCTCCTATTATACGCTTCTAAGGTTTCTTTATAGCCCTGTTCATTATTAAACACCTTACTTGTGAGAAATATCTCTTCTCGTGGAATCCCACTTGATGCAAGACCTAGGCCTACCCCCCTCTCATTACCATAGACACTTGCTGTATCGATACTCCGGTATCCATGTTTAAGGGCATATGAGACCACATCTTTTGCAGCGTCTCCATCTCCTACCTTAAAGACCCCTAGACCAAGAATAGGCATACTAGTTCCATTATTTAACATTATTCTCTGTATTTGTTGATTCATATATTACCTCCAATACACGCATACCCTTAAGATATAAGCATTTCCTATAAAAGAAAAGAAATAAGAAGTATATATATTACATAAAAAATTTATATATTACTCTATTTTGAATCTATAAATAATTATTGATTTATGATATCATTTCAAAATATAAGAAAAAAACACATTCCTAAGGAGAAACAGATGAAGAAAAAAATCACCATTTTGATGATTGCATTACTTTTAATTACCCTATTTGTAACAGTTGGGTGTAAGAAAGAAGAAGCTGCTGCCCCTGCTGCCCCAGTTGCTGCTGTAGCTGAGAAAAAAGTTGAAGCAGCAAAACCCGCTTTAGATAAAGAAGCTCTGTTATTAGCTAAAGCAAAAGAATATTTTGTAGCTACAGCCACAAATAATAACTTAATTAAACCTGCTGATGTAAACAGCATGCTTACAGATAATCCAGACGCACAAATTATTATCGATATTCGTTCAGCTGCAGACTTTGAAAAAGGTCACATTGCAGGTGCTTACCATAGTGAATGGGCCGCTCTCAAAGACGTAATGGAACATATTCCAACCAATCGACAAGTAGTTGTCACATGTTATTCTGGACAAACTGCAGGTCAAGCAGTTGGTGCCTTAAGACTTGCTGGATTTAATAATGTTAAATCACTCCAGGGTGGAATGAACAATGGTTGGGTAAAAGCTGGTCTTCCTGCTGATGAGACAGGGATGAGAGAACTCTCAAGCCGACCAAAATCAACTTCCCCAAAAACTGATGAAGACAAAGCCCTCTGGGAAGCAGCTGGAACAGCATTTGCTTCTGTTGCAAAAGATGGCTCTAAGTTAATTGATGGACAAGCTCTCTATGATGCACTTCAAACTAACCCAAAAGCATTTACTGTTGTTGATATCAGAAGCGCAGAAGATTATCAAAAAGGACATATCGAATTTTCAAAGCATAGTGCTTGGGCAGAATTTGGCAATATGATTCCTTCATTACCTAAAAATGGTAAAATTGTCGTTACTTGTTACTCAGGACAAACAGCTGGACAAACAGTTGGAGTTCTCAGAGCCCTTGGATATGACGCTTATTCACTAAAAGGTGGAATGGGTGGCTGGACTAATTTACCAACCGTACAATAATCTGCTATACTAAAAACACATTGATACCGTCTTACTGACGGTATCTTTTTTAGGGAAGCTGATGGGGTCTGGTGGCCTCCACGGTCTTCAAAACCGTCGGCTGTAGAGAATGCAGCGGCAGGTTCGATTCCTGTCTCTTCCGTACTATGAAAGATAATTCGCTTTTTCCTCAAGTAGAACAACTCATTAATGAACAACAGATATCTTTATGGATACCTCTACTAAGTAGACCAATCGTCCTTGATATCATCAGATCTGTATTAGATGAACAAAGAACTGAGTGGAAAAAAAATCATTCCACTATTGAAAAGGAATATCTCTTACAGAAAATCACCTCTTCTTGTCGCCTCAATCAACAAAGACACATCAATCGGGTAATAAACGCAACTGGTGTTATTATTCACACAAACTTAGGAAGATCTCCCATCTCTACATCTGTTTGGGATAAAGTAGCCCTCCTTAATACTCGTTATGCAAATGTTGAATATGATATTGATAGTGGGAAAAGGGGAATAAGAAACTCAACAATCAGTAGCCTTTTATCTCACCTTAGTCATAGTGAGGGGGGAATGGTAGTCAACAATAACGCTTCTGCCCTCTATATGGTGTTGTTTCATTTCGCTCGTGGTAAAGAAGTCATAGTAAGTAGAAGTGAACTTGTCCAAATAGGGGGAGGCTTTCGAATACCAGAGATTATGAAAGATGCTGGAGCGAAATTAGTAGAAGTTGGGACAACTAACATCACAACAGCGAATGATTACCTAGAAGCTATTAGTGAAAACACAGCCATCATCCTTAAAGTGCATCGATCAAACTTTGCCTTGAGAGGGTTTACAAAAGAAGTGGGAATAAAAGAGTTAGCCTCTATTATCCCTTCCCATATCTTATTAATAAGTGATCAAGGTTCAGGAATGCCATTAAACGGCTATCCTGGAGAAACAAGTGTTGCTCAACATATAAAAGAAGGGGCTGATCTAGTCACCTTTAGTGGAGATAAAGTCCTCTCTAGTGCACAAAGTGGATGTATTGTTGGAAAAGAGAAATACATTAATTCTCTCCTCAAGTGCCCCATCTATAGAGTATTGCGACCTGGAAAAACCATCCTTACCATATTAGAACAAACCCTTATTGAGTACCTTAACGGAAACAAAGGGCATGCATTAGACTCAATTAATAGATCAATAGAAGAGATGCTACATGTAGCTAATCACATATTAAAGAACTTTGAAACATCTACTTTCTCCATAGTTGAATCATTTATGACCCTAGGGGGAGGAAGTAGTCCTGATGAAAAGTCTCCAGATATTTCTATTTGTATTTCATCAGATTATTCGACCACAGAGGTTACCCGCTATCTAAGAAATAGAGAAATTCCTATCATCACTACTGTTGATAACAGAGGTGTCCTCCTCCACGTATCAACAATATTTGAAGATGAGATTGAAATAATTAAACAAGCATTACAAGAAATCATAGAGAAGATACCATGCACATCATAGGAACTGCAGGTCATGTTGACCATGGAAAAAGCGCCCTCGTCCATGCCCTTACTGGAGAAGAAACTGATCGCCTCCCTGAAGAGAAGAAAAGAGCATTAACGATTGAATTAGGATTTGCTTCCTATCTAGACTCAATTCACCAACGCATTGGGGTAATTGATGTGCCAGGACATGAGCGATTTATTAGAAACATGGTTAGTGGTACCTGGGCGATGCAATTAGCACTCCTTGTTGTAGCAAGTGATGATGGATGGATGGCTCAAACAACAGACCATGCCCATGTTCTTAAAGGGATGAATGTTTCTTCTATTATTGTCGTAATCACTAAAATTGATAAAGTAAGTGCTGAACGGGTAGAAGAAGTAAGGATGAGCATAGAAATACATTTGAATAACATATTCTCTACAACCTTCCCTATACACGAAGTAAGTGCCCATAACAATATCGGTATAGAGAGTCTCAAAGAACTCATATCAAAGGGCCTCTCAGCTCTGACATATAGGAACTACCCTCCTATGCTCTATGTAGACAGATCTTTTGTTCTAAAAGGGATGGGTACTATTGTTACAGGCTCTTTAGTAGGAAAAGAGATTAACGTCGGAGAAAATATTACACTCCTTCCAAGGAACAAGGTGGGTAAAATTCGCACCCTCCAGATGTTTAACCACCAAGTTACTAAGGCAGTACCTGTTTCGAGATGTGCAATTGGGTTACAGGGTATTGGTCGTGATGAGATAAAAAAGGGAGATATCGTAACAACGGAGCCTCATGAATTCACCCTCGTACGAGAAGTATTTGTGAATCTCACTCCAATTACCCCTAGCCATACCATCGATATAAAAAACCATACTAACGTAACAATCGCTTGTGGTACGTATCACGCAGAGGCAACTATTCATTTTCTTCATGAGAAGAAAAAAGAGGCTAATACGACACTCCTTTGCCGTTTGCAATTAATAACGGGGATATATGTGTACCACAATCAGCCAATAGTCATAATGGGAGTAGGATCAAGTAAAGTTCTCTCCTACGCAAAAGTTGTATATACACTACCCCTTAATCGAAATAATCAACGATCTCTCGCCTCCCTCTTCTATTCATACTCACCCATCCCTTCTTTGTTTGAAAAAGAGGAAGTTATTGAATTATACCTCTATTCATATAGTAATAAGACTTTCTTCCTCCCCCCCTCTTTGATTATTGAGCAAGAAATGTATAGGAAATTAGGATCCTATCATATCCAAGAGAAACTCCTAAGGCAGCTTGAGAAGACCATTATAGAAAAAGCTTCCAATAACCAAGGAGTTCCCCTTCAGAGTGCCAAGTTTATCAAACCTTATCCAGCAGAGCTTGCAGTGGCTGTTATTGAACATCTTATAGGGCAACAAAAGATTATCCTCTGTGAAGGTTCTTTACTTCTTGCTTCAAATCAAGAAGCTCAGTTGAGCAAAAGGGCAAGTGAATTACAAAAAGAGATAGAATTGTGTGGCTTTGAAGGGTATCCTGTTAAATTACTTCACAAGAGTGACAAAGAACATATAGGATGTTTACTTAGAAATAAAAAGATTATTATCATCGATAGTTTGACAATTTATCTAGTTACCACCTATGAAAAGATTATCTCATCCTTATTAGATCCCTTTTCAATAGGAGAGACTTTCTCTATAGCCCAAGGGAAAGAGAACATTAGACTAAGTCGTAAATTCATGCTTCCCCTTTTAAATCAAATTGAAAGAGATGGGTATATTATGAGGCTAGGTGACCTTCGTAAAGTGATGAAAAAATTATAATAGATGTGCTTTACTCTAAATGATTACAATAATCCACTATCTTTCACATTATTAGCCCTATTCTTCTAATTTTATCAGAAGATTTGTAGTTGTTATTTTTTTATCGATAATGCTATAATGAAAGAGACGAAAATCATACGGAGGTCGATTGCATGGCAAAAAGAATTGAACACCCCCTTTTGCGCTATGTCTATGTAACACTGCTTTCACTATTTGTAGTAACACTCTTTTCATGTGGTGGAAAAGAGATTTCAGCTGCTGGTCAGAGAGAAGAGGCAGAAGTAATTACTGCTCGTTTCACTAACCCAATTGAAATTGCTCCACAAAATAGTGAGAAATGCATTGCATGTCATACAAAAACTAATCCGATTACAAAGTTAGCTTCTCCACCAGCTGCGGCGGGTGCAGAAACAGGGGGATGAGCACCTCCTGCGCCGGAGTATTCGGCGCTCGAAAAATATCAAGTTTCAAAAGAATTTCTTACAACAGCTCACGGAGAACTCGGATGTGTAACCTGTCACGGTGGTAACGGTGAAGAAGAACGCTTTGAATTTGCCCACGTTGGAGTAAATTATTCTCCTTCTGCAGATACAAATGGTATTTGTGCCTCCTGCCACTCTGAAGTTACAGAAACCTATTCAAAATCACTACACTATACTGTACGTGGATTCCAAACATCTCTTATTGAATTTAGTGGTGATGAAAACGCCCTCGATAATCCTCATGAAGGACTTGGTGAAGCATTTAACCTAAACTGTATGAACTGTCATGCAACATGTGGAGAATGTCACGTAAGTCGTCCTAGTGGATATGCTGGTGGACTTATCAACAAACACGAATTTTTTAGCACTCCTCCAATGGAACAAACCTGTTATGGTTGTCATGGAGCAAGAAATGCTGGAGAATTTATGGGAACAGTCGGTTTTGCTCGTGATGTTCACTTTGAAGCAGGTATGACCTGTGTAGATTGTCACGATGTAACGAACTTCCATGGAACTGGCCAAGAATTTGATTCAATGTGGGAACACGCAACTCTTCCTTCATGTCTTGATTGTCATGAAGATGCTACCCCTGGAAAAGCAACTAATTCTGTCCATGATATCCACGGAACAGACCTCTCTTGTCAGGTATGTCACGCACAGGCTAACCAAAACTGCTTTGATTGTCACATCGAAATCAATGAAGAGAGAACTAGTCTAACAAGCCATTCTGATATGAGAATTTTATTTAGAATAGGATTGAACCCTGAAGTAACAGAAGAACGTCCATATAAATATGTCGCTCTTCGTCACGTGCCAACAACAGCGAATACATTTGATCCTGCAGGAGAAAATTTGATTCCTAATTTTGACACAAAGACAAACTGGAAGTATTCACCTACTCACAATATTCAGAAAATCACCTTCCAAAATGAAAGTTGTGATTCTTGTCACGGAAATGAAAGAATCTTTTTACAAGAAAGTGATTTAATAGAAAGCGATAGTAAAGCAAACTGGAATCTTATTTCTAGCCCGCCTAAACAAATAGGATATTAATACTCGCTTTTTACTCAAGTAAATGAGAGACCGGAAGTAGTTGCTTCCGGTTCTCTTTTTCTATATAAGGATATGTAATGAATATAAAAATTAAAAAAACACTATCGTTTATCGCAAGCTTAAAAGTAGCAATTACCTTACTTATTCTTATTGCACTATATATCGTCATTGGAACCCTTATTCCTCAACATGGAACTGCAGCCCTTTATGCGCAGAGGTATCCAACCCTTTCTCCCCTTATTCTTGCTCTAAGCCTCGACAAAGCCTACTCTTCCCCCATCTTTCTTGTGCTGATGTCCCTTTTTGTAATTAACTTAACTTCTTGCACCTTACTTAGCTTAAAAGGGCAGTTCAAAGTTGCAAAAGAGAGCTACTTTCCCCCTTTTATTGACAAAGAAGAGAATAAAATTGAGGGTGTAGCAGAACAAGAGTTCTTAGCTATTGCAAAGCGTCAATTCTTTAAGATACAGAGAGAGGAAACAGGAGAGATTAAGGGGGGGAAATACCGCTTTGGGTCTCTTGGTGCGATGGTAACTCATATTGGAATTCTCGTTATCTTTATTGGGGCAGTAGTGAGTAATATGAGTGCTGAGGAAGATATGATATCTCTCCTTCCCGGAAACACAGAAGTCTTCAACAAATATGGCCTCTCTATTACCTTAAATGATTTTTATATGACCTTTGATGAGAATGATGCAATTACTCAATACTATAGTGATGTTACGATTAACAAAGAGGATGGGACAACTAAAACTGAAAAGATCTGGGTGAACAATCCTCTTCATATTAACAATCTTGGGTTCTACCAAGCTAATTTCGGATGGACAAGTAATCTTGTAGTTCGTAGTTTAAAAGATAATTCTACTATAGTGGAAGGACTATTAAGAAATCAAAAATCATATTTCCATGAACCTCACCATCTTAATATTACGTTGTACTCCTATTTCCCCGATATGGTGATCGATCATGACCAAATGCCCTATAATAAATCAAACAAAGAAAATAACCCCTTCTATGCAGTTGTACTCTACCAATTTGGAAACCCCGTTGCCTCCTATATCGTTGAGCCAGGGCAGGAAATTGTGTTTGAAGATATTGCAATCTCTTTCACCCACTCAGTAGCCTATACAGGCTTAGTGGTAAGAAATGACCCTTCCTACCCTGTTGTTTTAACAGGATTCATCATATTGCTCTTAGGAATGTTTATGAGCTTCTATCTCTATCCTCGCTTTATGATGTTTAAAGATGGATCTATTATTGTCTCAAGTAAAAAAAATGGGTGGGTATTTCACCACGCTATTAAAGAAAGTCTCACTCAACTTAGAAAAAAGAATAAGGAAAAATAATTTATGTATCAAAGTATTGAAAATACAAGTTTTATGATTGCTTTTGTTTTGTATGTCTTCTCTGCTGTAATGTATTTATTATATGTTACCGGTATTACTAGAAAAGTAGTGAATATAGCAACCTATGTAACCCTAGCAGGTTTTGCTTCTCATACTGTTGCAATGATTTCAAGGACAATAGGGGCAGGAAGACTCCCCTTCAGCAACCAATATGAATTTGCCCTCTCTTTTGCTTATGGCATTATTTTAAGCTTCCTCATATTACACAAAATATATAAGTTTAGTGCAATTGGAGCTTTTGTAATGCCTCTTGCTATCCTTGTAATGGGATATGCTTCTCTTCAATCTAAAGCAGTAAGACCTCTAATGCCTGCACTACAGAGCTACTGGTTAACATTCCATGTAGGAACTGCCATATTATCATACGGAGCCTTTGCTCTCGCTGGAGGAATTGCTATTATCTACCTTATCGATGCGAAGCGAACTGGTGATAAGAGACTTCTAAAAGATCCAGAAATTAGTGATATGCTTAGTTATAGGGTGATTGTATTTGGAATTCTCATGCTCTCTGTTGTTATCATCAGTGGTGCTATTTGGGCTCAAAAAGCATGGAGTCGCTACTGGGCATGGGACCCTAAAGAGACATGGTCTCTCATTACTTGGATTATCTACGCAGTATATCTTCATTTGAGATTACGACGTAACTGGAGGGGAAAAGCTGCAGCATGGTTTGCTATTCTTGGCTTTGTTTCAGTCTTATTTACCTTCGTTGGGGTAAATATTCTCCTACCAAGCATCCACAGTTACGCAACATAAGGAAGAAGCTAAAGGTGCATACAATTTATGCACCTTTAGTCCTTTGCTCTAATCTAATGGCCTAATTAATTCGATTACTTGCCAGTCTGTAAATGTTCTGGTATCGCGATTTCCATATCCATCATCAAGACTCACAGTAAGACTTAGTTTGGGTGTTGTTGTATCGTTCCATAAAATGGGCTTTAATACATCATTGAATCTATCTTCAGTAAGAGGTTCATTAAATGACCAATCACTTGTGAGGATGTATCCCTCTGTAATAATAGAAATAAGTTCTAATGCGTCATCTAAATCATTGTTACCACTTTCATCATACTTTAGTTCTTGTGTCTCTTCTACTTCTAGCATAGTTAACACATTCAAAGCAGCAAAGTCTGAGTAATATTCAAGAACCTCTCTAGTGCCAAAGGTTTCATTGTATTTAAATGTAATTACATTTTCTTCACTATCAATCTGTTTGTTAGCAAAGTAAATTGAATGAATTCCTTCAACAAGATTCTCTTCTTCATCAATATATGAGACTCTATAGTTGCTACTTAATAATCTTGACGATACCGTATCATCATTATCATCTCCCATGCCAGTAATCCCAAAATCAAAATAATCAACATCATAACTTACACTCTCTGCCTCTTTTATAAAGAAATCATCATCTAGTTGAGAGTAATCAGTACTATAATCTTCAATTAATTCATCCTCTACATTAATAAACAAATTAAACAAAGATTCCCGAGAGCCCAACGAATAAGAAACCATCACTTCACTTAAGTCTTCTATAATCTTTCTGAACCCTCCGTACTGCTTATAAAATATAAAACTTGCTACAGAAATCCCATTTTCCCCATTAAGATTAAACTGTTGAAATTGTTCCCACTCTCCAATAAATTCATCCTCTTCAAACGGGGTGAAATTATTAAAATTTAGTTGAGTGAAATTTCTTATCTCAGAAAGGAAAGCCTCAGATTCTGGCTCAACTTGACAACCGACAACTACTAATACAGTAATTAATACTAGCAATAATATTTTTTTCATTATGTATCCTCCATATGTATAAATCAAAATTTTATTGAATGAATATAAATATAAAATGATTCAACATCTACCTTATTTATAGATAAAACCAGGAATTAATGTTATAAGTTGTCATATGTAAACATATTTCATATCGAATGGTGTTGATGAACATCACTTTATATTGCCCAAAAATGAATCAAAAGATACAATGCTTAGTATTATAACTATGTAGGAGTAGTCGAGTAGACATGGTCGGGTAATAATCTCCAGTACTATTAGCCCTCCATGCCCCTCACAGAACCGTACGTGCCCTACTAAGGCATACGGCTCTTCATATCAAACTTCGGGAACTACCAAATATTCACATAGATTTTAGGTGTTGCAACTCCTATAGATTTTAACATTCTATTGAATGTTTGCCAGTTTATTCTTTTCCTCTGGCCTCTTCTTCTTAACGTTGCAAACATTGTTCTCATACAATAAAAGTAGAATTTGCTCAAGCTTTTAATATTGCCACTAATCCCATAATACCTATAATGGCCAACTAGTTTGGTGCTTAATTTCTTTAAGGTATCAACTATCGGATAATGCATATGAACCCTCATCCATTCTTTTACTGCCCGTCTCTTTGCTTTCAGCTTCTTTTCACTAGTTCTGCGCATAACACAATAATATCCCTTTTGAGTCTTTCCATTAATATGGGTAAACCCTAGAAAATCAAAGGTCTCTCTTGACCCAGAATATCTTCCAAATGGAATTATTCGAGTTTTCTCCGGTGCCAATTCGAGATTGAACTTTTCCAGCCTTTTTGGAAGAACTGCATAGAATTTCTTTGCATCATCCTCATACTGAAATAGCACTAAGAAATCATCAGCATATCTATAAAGATGTACTTGACCTCTCATATGGGGTTTTACTCCCTTCTCGAACCATACATCTAGCACATAGTGAAGATACACATTAGCGAGTACAGGTGAAATTAATCCTCCTTGAGGAGAACCCCTTTCACTATCAATAAACTTACCCTCTTCCAGTATACCAGCTTTGAGAAATCGAACTATGTATCGCAAAAAGTTCTTGTCCTGTATGTCGTGTTCTAAAAATTTCATAAGCCAATCATGGTCAATTGAATCAAAATAGCCTTTAATATCGGCTTCCACTATCCAACCAATAGGATTGTAATAGATAGTATCATTAATTC